>NZ_JBHVJT010000027.1:14589-26647 GCF_042798815.1 Kitasatospora sp. NPDC057738
CCGCGGAGCCGCGAAAGCACCCAGGGAGACGAGAATGTCCGACAAAACAGTCCCACCCGACCTTCCGCCCTCAGTGATCGAGGCGATGAAGCGCAAGCCGCCGGCCGGAGGGCTCGGGGCGGTCAAGCACGTGGTCCTCCTGATGCAGGAGAACCGCTCGTTCGATCACTACTTCGGCAAGGGGGTCGACGGCGTGCGGGGGTTCGAGGACCGCAACATGGTCCTCCTGCCCGACGGCAAGAAGTCGGTCCTGGAGCAGCCGGGCTCACAGGGGCCGGAGCAGTGGGAGATTCCCACCGGAGATGTGGACAAAGGCCTCAACCACAACTGGGACGGCGGCCACGACGCCTGGCACGGAGGCTGGTACGACCGCTGGGTGGCGGTCAAGACGGTCGACACGATGGGCTACTACGATCAGCCCGAGGTGGTCGGGCTCTACCGGAAACTGGCTGACGCCTTCACCATCTGCGACAGCTACCACTCGTCCGTGATGGGCGAGACCACCAGCAACCGCAACTACCTCTTCTCCGGATTCGGCGGCTGGGAGCCCACCGGGGAGCGCGTGACCGGCTCCGAAGCCCACGGGCGGGAGAGGCCTCCGGGGGCCCCGGGGGCCTACGACTGGACGAGCTACCCGGAAATGCTGGAAGCCAACGGCGTTTCCTGGCAGGTCTACCAGGAGTGGGACAACTTCTACGACAACAACCTGGAATTCCATGACAGGTTCAGACGGATTGCCGCCGCCGTCCTGAAGGGGATGCCCAAGACCTACGCGAGCACGTACAACTTCTACCACCCCGTGGATAAAGACGAATTCCCTCCCGGGCCGGACGACATCAGCCAACCCGATCTCGACGCTCTGGACACCCAGGTCAAGAAGCTCTCCGATGCCGACCGGAGCCTGTTCGAGCGTGCGCTGCGCCGTCAGCGGCCCAGCAAGAACGGAGGCGGCGTCGACAACGTCCGCGGCTTCGTCCAGGCGTTCAAGGACGACATCACGGCGGGCAAGCTCCCGCAGGTGTCGTACCTGGTCTCCTCGGCGCGGGACTCGGAGCACCCCGGGAACTCGTCCCCGGGCTTCGGTCAGCAGATCGTCTACCAGGTCCTGGACGCCATCGCCTCCAAACCCGACGTGTGGGACTCCACCATCCTGTTGATCAGCTACGACGAGAACGACGGCCTCTTCGACCACGTCCCGCCTCCGGTACCGGCGCGACAGTGGGCCGACGAGTTCGTGGACAACGTGCCCATCGGGTTGGGGACCCGGGTTCCCATGATCGCGGTCTCCCCGTGGACGATCGGTGGCTACGTCAACTCCCAGGTCTTCGACCACACCTCGCAGGTCCGGTTCCTGGAGAACTGGCTGGACGTGCGCCAGCCGGCGATCAGCCGGTGGCGCCGCACGGTGGCGGGCGACCTGTCGTCGGTCTTCGACTTCGACCGCACTGCGGCTGTCACGAACCCGTACAAGGGCTCCGGCCCCCGCCCGGCGCGGCCGCTGCCCTACCAGCCCGACGCCTACGGCATGCTCGACGCCGCCGCGCAGACCTTCTTCCTGCGAATGTACAACAGCGGCAAGGCCAGTGCGCACCTCGCGCTCTACCCGTACGCCGGCGAGTACGACACCCCCCAGCACTTCGACGTCCTCGGCACCGCCGCCGAGGCCGTGCCGGTCAAGAATGGCGCCTACAACTTCACCCTCACCGGGCCGAACGGCTTCCGCCGCGAGTTCGCGGGCGAGACCACGGGTGACGCGGCGCTTGTCGATGTCGCCACGACGGCGGACGGGGCCACCCGGGAGCTGAAGCTGTCGATCGCCAACCGGGGCGCGTCGGCCCTCAAGGTGAAGCTGACTGCGAACGCTTACAGCAAGGTTCCCGCAAAGGAGTACGACGTCCCCGCGAACGGGCAGCCTGTCGTGGTGACTTGGGACACCGAGGACGCCCAGGGCTGGTACGACCTGACCCTCACCGTCGACGGGGACTCCTCCTACCGGCGCCGATTCATGGGCCACATCGAGAACGGCAAGGAGAGTGTCAGCGGCTGACGCACGCCGGCCCGGGCCCGTACAGAGCGGATCTGTCGGGTGGGGGCAGGTGGCAGCCGGTACGCCAACGGCCCGCCGCCGGGAAGGCGGTGGGCCGTTGAGGGGAGGTCCGGAAGTGTCAGACCTCGGTGGTGGCGGCGAACTTCACGAAGGCCGCCCAGGTGGCCGGCTCGAAGGCCAGCTGGGGGCCGCTCTTGTCCTTGGAGTCACGCACGTGGACGACACCGGGGGTGCCGGCGACCTCGACGCAGTTGGCGTCCTCGTTGGTGCTGTAGCTGCTCTTGAACCACGCCAGCTCGGCCATGCCTACCGCTCTCCCGGAATCGCTTCGATCAGGGCCAGGGACTCCCTCAGCCCCAGGGCCTGGGCCCGGATACTGCTGTACCGTGCGGCCATATTACGGACTTCCGCCGGATCCGTGATCAGACGATTCACGTGCTGCGCCGCGGCATAGCCGATCTGCGGCCGACCGGGCGGGGTCAGCAGCGCGAACGAGCCACTCATGCCCGCGTGGCTCATCCGGTCGAGCGGCATGACCTGGAGCTCGGGGCCCCGCATCTGCCCCACCTTCAGCAGGTGCTGGAGCTGCTCCTTGTGCACGTTCCACCCGCCCAGCGGGCGCCGCAGCACGCTCTCGTCGATCACCCACGTCACCACCGGCAGCGGCCAGCGGGTCAGGATCTCCTGCCGGGCCAGTCGCGCCGCCACCCACTCGTCGATCTGCTCGGGCGAGAGGATCGGCCGGCGCATCTCGTACAGGGCGCGGATGTACGCCTCGGTCTGGAGCAGTCCCGGGATCACCATCGTGTCGTAGTTGTGGATCTCGATGGCCCGGTGCTCCTCCGAGGTGAAGGCCTTGGAGTAGGCCGGGTGACGCTCGCTCACCCGGACCTTGGCCTTCATCACGTCGTCCGCGATGACCCGCAGGGCGCCGCCCGCGTTGATGATCGGATCCACCTTCGTCAGGAACTCGATCCTCGCCGTCCGCACCCCCCGCTCCATCGCGCCGATCTGGTCCTCGCTGTAGCCGGTCAGCTTGGCCAGCTCCTTCTGCGTGATCCCGGCCCTCTCGCGGAAGTGCTTGATCAGCTTGCCCACCGCGCTGTAGAACTCCGCGACCCCGTCCGAGTTCTCCGCCGTCTCACCGTCATCGAACATCGTGCGTTCGACGCCAGCCATGTGTACCACCCGCCTTTGCGACCGATTGATCCGAGCCGACCGACAAGTCGGCCCTCCGTGTCCGTACAGGCACTCTCCGTGCTCGCCCGGCTCCTGGCCAGGGTACTTCCGCCCCGCCACGCTTACTCCCATGACGACCGAAAACCCCCTCGACAACCCCCGGTCCCGTACCGCCACCCTCATCGCCTCCCCCAAGGGCGCCGCCATCTGCCGTCGCCTGGCGCGACGTCAACTCATGGACTGGGAGCTGGACTCCACGCACACGGAACCGTTCCACTGCGCGCTGCTGATCGTCGCCGAGCTGGCCGCGAACGCGATCACGCACGGGCGTCTTCCGGGGCGCGGGTTCGAGGTTCACCTCTCGCTCACCACCTCCGTGCGCCGGGGCGCCACCCTGCGCATCGAGATCAGCGATCCCCGGGGGGACAGGCTCCCCGTCCTCCCCGCCGTCCACACCCCGAACGCCCAGACCGGCCGTGGCCTCACCCTCGTCGACGCCCTCTGCCACCGCTGGGGCACCATCCCCCGTCACCCCAACTCCAAGACCGTCTGGGCCGAACTCGACCTCGTCGAGGCCCCCGAGGCGCCCGACGCGCCCGATGCCCCCGACGGCCCCGACGCGCCCGGCGGCCCCGACGCGCCCTGAACCCCGCGATACCCCACCGGTCCCGCAAGCCACCAGGAGTGGGAAGTCGGCCCGTCCGGCTTCCCACTCCTCCTGTCGATGCCCTGGGCCCGGGCCATCCCAGGTTTGTGGGATGTCCCCAGGCCGACCGCCGCTGCCAGGATGTGCCGCACGGAGCCGAACGCTCCGGCCGGGCTTCGGAGTTCGGGCTCCGCGGGCTGTCGCGGGGCTGCGCCGGAGCACCCGGCTCTCCGGCAGAGAGATCCACATCCATGAAGATCCGTCGACTGGCCGCCACCGCGCTCGCCGCGGCAGTGCTGGCCCCCGTGCTCGTCCTGGCCACCGGCGCCGAGGCGAACGCCTACCCGCGGCAGCTGTCCAAGAGGGAGCAGTGCACCGCGGCGTGGAACGTCAACTACTGGTCCGGTGGCGAGTCCTTCGCCCGCGGCCAGTGGAGGGCCTGCATGGGGGGCTGACCGCCTCCGCGGCCCCTGGCGCCCCGAGCGCCTCAGCACCCCAATGGGCCACAGGGCAGGAGTGGGAAGTCGGCCGGTCCGACTTCCCACTCCTTTCTGCGTGGTGCCCGCCCGGCGTCCCGTGCCCTCTCGGCCCCCGGTGGCGTTAACCCGGTGACGATCACTCGGAACGCGAAGGAGACCGCCGTGGAACGACGTCGAATCCGCAACGCCGTCCTGGGAGCGTGCAGCGCGGCGGCGGTCATGGGAGTGCTCGTGCCGGCGCAGCCGGTCCGGGCCGCCGAGGCCTTTCCCCGCCCCGCGCTTCCGCTCGTGACGGACCAGGCGTTCCAGGACGATGCCCTCCGGACGCACAACCGGTACCGTGCCGCGCACAGCGCCCCGCCCCTGACGCAGGATCCCGAGCTCGTCGGGTACGCCGAGCAGCGCGTCACCCGCCTGAGCACCGGTCACAAGCTCGACCTGGTGAACGAGGGCCGGGTCAAGGGCGTGGGGGAGAACGTCTGGTGGGGCTGGATCGGGTCGGTCGAGCCGGGCACCGAGCCGGCCGCGGCACATGTCGCCGTGGACCGCTGGTACCAGCAGGGCCGCGACTACCGGTACGACCAGCCCGGCTACGACCAGAACCCGGGGACGGGCGGGTTCACCCAGGTGGTGTGGAAGGCCACGACCCGCATCGGCTGCGCCCGGGCCGCCGGCGCGGGGACGGCCGACACCAAGGACGGTCTGGAGTCGTACATCGTGTGCCTGTACAAGGAGCCGGGCAACATCGACGACCCGGCCGCCTACCGGCAGAACGTGCTGCGGCCGGTGGACGGCTGACCGCCGCCCGGGCACAGCCCCCCGGCTCGCCGGTCGTCACCGACGGAGGAAGACACGCCCTAGGAGGCCGGGCGGTCGCAGACCGCCGCGGTGCCCTGCGCGGGCGGGCGGGTGGTGCCCCGGAAGCCGCCCGCGCGGAGGATCCCGTCGATCCCGGCGTTGACCGATTCCGCGCAGCGGCGGGCCGCATACAGGTCGAGCAGGGCGCTTCTCAGGCCGGCCTGGTCGCGGGCGGTCAGTGCCTGGGCGCAGCCGCGACTGCCGCTGTCCGCCTTGGTGGTCAGCGCGTGCCAGTCGGCCCGTAGGCGCGGGTCGGCGGGCACGCGGAACCAGACCGTCTCGAACCAGGCGGCGCTCCCCCACTGGGTGCAGGCCGGCCGGAGGCGGCGGTCCAGCGCGTCCCAACTGTCCTTGGCGGCCTGGGCCTCCCGGACGGCGGCGGTCAGGCGACTGTCGTACGAGACCGCCATGTCGATGAGGTCGTCGCCGCTGAGGCGGTACCAGGCCCGGATCTGCCGCACGCGGGTCAACTCCGACCGCGGCGGGTCCGGGAGCCCCCAGAACTGCACCAGGGAGCGCTGGGACGTGAGCTCGTTGACCATGAAGCCCAGCTGGTACCTCCTGAAGCCGCCGTCCGCCGCGGTGCCCGCGACCGCCACGACGCACAGCAGGATCACCGCGAGGCGGCGTGCGCGCGGTCCACGGGCTCCCTGCCCACCGGCCTGGGGCTCGGGGTGGACGGAGACGCGTGCGTCAGGCCGCCGTCGACGGCGGACGGCCGTGACGGCGGCAGCGGTGAGCGCGGCGACGACGGCGGTGAGCCCGGAGAGGACGAGGGCGTTGTTCAGCACGAATGTGAACGGGAACAACGGCCTCCACCAGGCCGGCCGCCAGGCGCAGCTGTCCGAGAGGACGTTGAGCGGGGCGACGCAGCCGTCCACCGAGACGAGGAGCGTCATCGCGGCGGCCCCCAGCACGGTCGCCGTCCCGGCGGCGGTCAGGGCGCCCAGCAGCCGGAAGCGCCGGTCGGCGGCGCTCGCCACGGTGGCGGCCAGGCCTGCGGGCAGGCAGAGCGCCGTCAGCAGGAGGCCCGCGTACCGCAGGGCGTAGAGCCCGCCCCGCGCGTCCGGTACCGGCTGCGCGGTGTGGATCCAGGCCTGGACGCCGACGACGGCCAGGCTCGCCAGTGCTCCGCCCAGCAGTCCGGGCAGCACGACCTTGCGCAGCGGCGCCACGGGACGTTCCGGCCGGGGTGCCCGGTCCGGCATCCAACGAGGGGTCCGGACCGCGGTGCCGGACGCCCAGGCGAGCAGCGGCACGACCCACAGGACGATGACGGCCAGTGAGCCCATCGGTGTGTCGGCGACGTTCGACAGCTGCGGCAGCACCGTGGCGATGCCGGGAATCCTGGTCAGGTCCCCGGTCGGGGCTTTGGAAGGAAGCCACTGCAGGACGGACTGGGCGACGGCCTGGGCGCCCGGGAAGTCCCTGTTCAGCGCCGTGGCTCCGGCGAGCATCCACCAGGTGAGCCACGACGTCATGGCGACGCAGCCGGCGGCCAGGCAGAGCGTGAGCGCGGGGCGCGGGGTCCGGCCTCGTGAGGTGCGGGTCCACAGGTGCGCGCACTGGGTGGTCCACCAGCCGAAGGCCGCTCCCGCCGCCACCGGTACCAGCAGGACCAGCGGCCGCTGCGGTTGCCAGGCCCAGCCCGCGCCCCAGCCGCTGAGGACCAGGCCGGCCGACATGCCGGCGCCCAGCCACCCCCCGGCCCACGCCCCGGAGGGCACCCGGGTTCCGGTCAGGACGGCGTACACCACCGCCCGCCACAGGGCGACGACGATCACGCCGGTCACCAGGGCACCGGGAACGATGACGAGCAGCGTCATCAGGTTGTTGGTGAAGTTCACGCGGTACGGCGCGATCTGCCGGAGCACCTGCTGCACGGCCAGGACGGGCACGGTGCCGATGAGGAAGAGCGGCAGGACCGAGGTGCGGAACAGCGGGGCGGGATCGACCAGGGCCCCCTGGCGCAGGCCCCACCGTGGATGGGTGCGCCACAGGTCGAGGAAAGCGTCGAGCAGGCGGCGCACCGCGCTCCCGGACGGTGCGGCGCCGACGGACCAGCCGTGCGGGTCCGCGCCCCAGCGCACCGCGGCCAGGTCGGCGTAGATCTCCCGACTGCGCAGCGCGTCGGAGCGGGCGAGGTACAGCAGCACGACCATGACGACGGCCAGCGCCACGGCCCGGTCCAGCTGCGGCACCCGGCCGTCCGCCACCACGCCGTAGATCACGTAGCCCAGGCAGAGCACGTACGGCAGCAGCACCAGTGCGAGGAAGACCCGCCACAGGGCGACCGTGAGGTACGTCAGGGTGACGTCCCGGTTGGCGATGTGGGCGAGTTCGTGCAGCAGCACCGCCCGGAACCGCTTCGGATCGCGCCGCCGGACGGCGAGCAGGCCGCCGTGCAGGCAGACGACCGGGCGGCGGGTGCGGCCGAAGACCACCGCGCTGACCGAGGCGGCCGCGGGGTCGACCACCACCCGGGGCGTCGGCGCCACGCCCGTCGCCGTGCACAGTTCGGTGAGCAGGGCGAGGAGTTCGCCGTCCGGATCGACCGCGGCCAGCGGGATGACGCGGCCGCGCCGGGCCTTCCAGTGCGGCAGCGCGGCGAAGAGCAGGGCGGCCACCACCAGCAGGAGCAGCGGCCAGGCGGCCACCTGCCACCACGGCGGCGCGGGCGCCCACAGGGACAGGCAGAAGCGGGAGGCGGTGACCTGGCCGGAGATGCTGAGCGACGTCTTCCAGTAGCTGCCGTCAGCCGGGTCCACGCCCGCGGCGAGGCTGCACCCGGACTCGTCCCCGTCGGCCAGGACCCTGACCACTTCGAGGATCATGGCGCCGCCGGCGGTGAGCATCAGGAGCAGCAGGACGACGAACCGGGGGCCCGTGCCCGCGCCGAGGACCCTTTCGTCGATCCGCGGCCGTCCGGGCGGCGCCCCGGTGGCGTTCACCTAGTCCTGCCCGGTGCCGGTCGGGTCGGTGGGGGGCTCCGGGGCCGGTGGGATGGCCGGAGTGGGCGGGTCCAGTGCGCGGGACAGGGCCAGCCGGGCCACGACCCTGTCGGCGATCTCCTCGGTGAGATCGGGCGCGAGGCCGCGCTGCTCGCCCGCCGTCAGGAGCAGGGCCCGCACCTCGGCCAGCTGCTCCCTGGTCAGCGGCTGGAGCTCGGCCGCGCGGGCCGGTCGCCGGAACAGCCGCCGCACCAGGCCCGTGGCCCCTCGTGAGGCGCGGTCCACCGTCGTGGCCACCATTCGCTGCGCCACCTCGTCGAGCACCAGCCAGACGACGGGCGTCACCAGGGCGGCGACCTCCCCGATCCCGAACCCCAGCGGCTCGCGCCGCCCTCCACCGCGGCTCAGCCGCCGCACCACCGTGGCGTCGTCGAAGCGGCGGAGCCCCTCCACCAGGAACAGTTCCTCCGGTGCGAGGGTCTCCACAACCGATCGCACCACGTCACGCACCAGCACGGTCGGCCGGCCGTCGCCGGTCATGTCGGTTCCGGATCCCACTCGTCCCCCAGACCTTCGAGAATCCTTCCGGCCCGCACGAGGTCGGCGCGCCGGATCGTCCACTGTGGCACGGGATGTGACGGTCGGGCAGGACTTTTCCCGAGCCTGCTCCATCCGCTCACGGAGCCTGCGGACGTCCCGATCGAGCGGGCGCTGCGGAGCCGGGTGCTGCGGAGCCGGGCACTGCGGAGCCGGGTGCTGCGGAGTCGGGCGTGACGGAGCCGGGCGTGACGGAGCCGGGCGTGACGGCCCGGGTCAACGGGAAGCCGGATCCGCTCCCGTGGCGGCGGTCGGTGGCCGGATCGGTTCCGGGCGGGTCGGCGCCGCCCCGCGTGTGCGCAGTTCCCGCAGGTCGTGCGGGGTGTTGACCGCGCACCAGAAGCCGTCGGCGCGGTATCCCGCCAGCTGCCGCAGCCGCACCAGGTGCGGGAGAGTCGTGTTCGCGTGGTCCCCCCGGTCCGGCAGCAGGGGGACGACGCCGGGCTCGAAGGCGTACACGCCACCGTTGACCGTGCAGACGGGCGGGGGCGGCGCGGCGAGTTCGGCGACCCTCCCCAGGGCGTCGCAGCGGACCGTGCCCCGGGGCAGCCGGGGCGGGACCAGCGCGACCGTGGCCAGTGCCCCGCATCGCAGGTGGTGGGCGCCCAGCGCGGTGAGGGGAAAGTCGGCCCAGATGTCGCCGTAGACGGCGAACCACGGTTCCCGCGGCGCCGGAAGTGCGCGGGCGGCGAGTTTCAGTCCTCCGCCCCGCCCGAGTGGGGAGGCCTCCACGACCACGGTGGTGCGGATCGGCAGGGTCGCCGTGCGTACGTAGTCGGTGATCACCTGCGAGCGGTAGCCCGCCGAGACCACCACCGTCTCCACGCCCGCGTCGGCGAACCGGTCGATCTGGTGGCGCAGCAGCGGTGTGCCGTTCACCTCGACCATCGCCTTGGGGCGCAGGTTCGTGTGCGGGGCGAGTCGCCTGCCGCGTCCGCCCGCGAGGATCACGGCCTGACGGATCGGAGCGCAGGCGTCCGGCGATGACATTCCCGACCTCCCGGGAGCGACGGCGCGGCGTCGGAGCACCGGCCGCGAGGCGCGGGCGGAGCGGACGGCTGCGACGAGGGTAGCCCCCGATGCGCAGTTGGAGAGGCAACCGGCCCGCTCGCCGGGCAGGACGGCGGCTGAGCCTCCTGCGCCTCCTGAGCCTCCTGCGCCTCCTGCGCCTCCTGCGCCTCCTGCGCCTCCTGCGCCTCCTGCGCCTCCTGCGCCGACGACCGGCCGCCCCCCTGCGCCACCCCTCCGGGCCGACCCTGACGGAAGGTCGGGGAACGACGGCTCCCCGCCCCTGATGTCCGGGGCGGCCGGGGCCGGAAGACTCGTCGCCGGGCCGGGAACCACCGGTCCGGACGACGACCATCCTGGAGCCGGACCCGCATGAACGCGCACACGAACCGCACCCGTTGGGCCGTCCTGGCCGCCGCCGGCGCCCTGGCGGCCGCGCTGACGGTCGGGGCGGGCAGCCCGGCCCTCGCCACGACGCCCTCCGTCGGCACCTCGGCGGCGGCGAGCCCGTCCGCACTGCCGCCGCTGGACCCGGCGGCGCTCCGGGCCGCCCTCGCCCAGCGGCCCGCCGCCGACGTGTCCGCCGCGTTCCTGCGGGTCACCGGTTCCGCCGGGAGCTTCGAGGGCGCCTCGGCGGAGAGCGGGATGCGGGTGGACCCGCACGGCCGGTTCCGGATCGGGTCGATCTCGAAGGTCTTCACCACCACCGTCGTCCTCCAGCTCGCCGGCGAGGGCCGGATCGACCTCGACGGCGCCGTCCGGCAGTACCTCCCGGACTTCCCCTACGCGTCGGTCACGGTGGGGCAGTTGCTCAACCACACCAGCGGACTGCCCGGCGGCTCCAACGTGCCCTGGGGTGACGGCACCACCGGCTGGTTCGCCGAGCACCGGTTCGACTCCTTCACCCCCGAGGAGGTCCTCGCCACGATGGCCGGGCAGCCGCTGGGCTTCACGCCCGGCAGCGCCCAGCAGTACAACGGCATGAACACCTTCGTCGCCGGGCTGATCGTGGAGAAGGTCACCGGCCACCGCTACGCCGACGAGCTGCGCGACCGGATCGTCCGCCCGCTCGGCCTGCACGACACCTCCCTCCCGGACGCCGACGACCCGGGGCTGCGGCACCCCGCGACCCGCCCGTACCTGACCGTCCCCGACGCGGACGGCGGCTCGCACCGGGTGGACGTGACCGAGCAGAGCCCGTGGCCCTGGGCCGAGGGCGGCATGATCTCCAGCGCCCCCGACCTGGACCGCTTCATGACGGCGCTGTTCCGGGGCCGCCTCCTGCCGCCGGCCCAGCAGGAACTGCTGTTCACGGTCCCGGCGGTGCCCATGGCCGGACACGGCGGCCACTGCCCGGACGGCACGGCCTGCATGAGCACGGGCCTCGAACGCCTCACGGCCGGCGGCATCGTGGTCTGGGGCAAGACCGGGTCCCGGCCGGGCTCCACCAGTGGCGTCTTCGCCACCCAGGACCTCGCCCGCAAGGTCGTGTACTCGGTCGACCCGACCGCGCTGAACGGCGCCGAGACCCCGTACCTCCTCGGGCTGCTGACCACCGCGTACGGCCTGGGGTCCAAGGGCTGACGTCCGTTCTCCACCGCTGGGCCGACGGCGGGTTGGCTCGCGCGGGGGAGGCGGGCGGGCCGTGCGGTGGACGTGCGGCGGGGGTGGTGTCCGGGACGGTGGAGCCATGCTGAAGGACATCCCGGTGGGCGACACCGAACGCCCCGTTCCCCGTTGGGCCCTGCGACTGGCCAAGGCCCTCCCGTTGATCGTGCTGCCGCACTGCCTGTGGCGCCTGCCGTTCGCCTTCGACTTCCGGATGGGCACCGTCGACCCGGCCGCCCCGCCCTACGTCTGGTGGGCCGCCCCGTACGTGATCGGTCTGAGCGTGGTCACCGAGGCGCTGACGCTGCTGACCCTGGGGCTGGTCAGCGGCTGGGGCGAGGTGTTCCCGCGCTGGGTGCCCGTGCTGCGGGGCCGGCGGGTGCCGCCGCTCGCGGCGCTCGTCCCGGCCGTGCTCGGGGGCCTGACCCTGGTGGCCCTCTTCGACGGCATGCCGCTCGCCTGGCTGGGCGTGTTCGCGGAGGTCGGCTACAGCAACGGCTGGTGGATGCTCCTGGGCCGGATCTGCACCTCGACGGCGATGTTCTGGGGGCCGATCACCCTCGCCCTCGCCTGGGCCTACCACCGCCGCCGCCGGCCGGGCATCGCGTGAGTCCGCCCCCGCCCCCCGGGGGGGTGGGGCGGGGGAGGGAGAGAGGGGGGGAGGGAGGGGTGGTAGGGGAAAAAG
>NZ_JBHVJT010000027.1:26657-37609 GCF_042798815.1 Kitasatospora sp. NPDC057738
GGGGCGGGGACAAACGGCTGGATAGGGGGTGTGGTCGTCTTGTGCCCCCCCCCCCTCTCCTCTCCCCCCTCCTAGACGGTTCGGGGAGCTCTCCCCCCCGGGCCACTACGACACCCGAGCTTCCGCCCCGGCCCGTCCGGGCCTCACCACTGCGCCACCCGGTAGTCCTTGAGGAACACCCCCGACACCGGGTCCCCGGCCTCGCCGCGGACGATCGGGTCGTAGACCCGGGCCGCGCCGTCCACGATGTCCAGCGGGGTGCGGAACCCCTGGGCGGCGAGGTGGGCCTTCTTCGGGGCCGGGTTCTCGTCGGTGATCCACCCGGTGTCGACGGCGCACATGTGCACGCCCCGGGGGGCGAGTTCGGCCGCGCTGGTACGGGTGAGCATGTTGAGCGCGGCCTTCGCCATGTTGGTGTGCGGGTGCCGGGCGGTCTTGTTGCGGACGGCGAACCGGCCCTCCACCGCCGTGACGTTGACGATGTAGCGGGCGGGGTGCGGGGAGGCCAGCAGCAGGGGCAGCAGCCGGTCGCAGAGCAGGGCCGGGGCCAGCACGTTGACCAGCTGGGTCTCCAGGACCTCCGCCGGGTCGAGCGAACCGAGCACGGCGGACCAGGAGTTGGCGGGCGCGAGGTCGGGCAGCAGCCCGGACTCGTCGGTGAGGTCCAGCAACGACCCGGCGCCGGAGGAGAGCCGGGCGAGGCCGGCGACCGGCCGGAACCCGGGGGCGTGCTCGATCGCCCGGCGGTCGGCGGCGGGCAGGGCGTCCAGCTCGCCGGCGGCCAGCGGCGCGTACGACTCGGGCGGGCGGCGCAGGGTCTGGGCGGCGTTGTTGACCAGGATGTCGAGCGGGCGCCCGTCGGCGCGCAGCCGGTCGGTCAGACCGATGACCTGGCGCGGGTCACGCAGGTCGATGCCGACCACGCTGAGCCGCTCCCACCACTGCCCGCTGCCCTCGGCGGCGCGGAAGCGGCGGACGGTGTCCTGCGGGAACCGGCTGGTGACGATCAGCTCGGCGCCGTCGCGCAGCATCATCAGGGCGAGCTGGAAGCCGATCTTCACCCGCCCGCCGGTGAGCAGCGCCCGGCGCCCGCGCAGGTCGGTCCCCAGGGCGCGGCGGGCGGTGTTGTCGGCCGCGCAGTCCGGGCAGAGCATGTGGTAGAAGCCGTCGACCGAGCGGTAGGCCTGCTTGCAGACGTAGCACTTGCGCGGGACCAGCAGCTCGCCGACCGGTCCGTCCGCGGCGGCCAGCGGTGCGTCCTCGCGGCGGGTCCGGCTGCCGGTCGCGGTGGTGGCGAGCAGGTCGGCGTCGGCCTGCCGCACGGCCTGCCGGGCCTCCTGGCGGCGGCGCTTGCGGCTCTCCATGACGAAGGAGCCGAGCTGCCGCTCGGCGTGCAGCCGGGTGCGGTCGTGGGCGGGGAGGGCGCGCAGCCGGCCGAGGGTGCGGCTGAACGCGGCGAGTTCCTCGGCGGTGAGGCCCGCCGCCCCGGCGGCGTCGCTCGCCGGATGGATGGTGATCAGCTGGTGATGGTCGTCCCGGACCGTCATGTCCGCCCCCTCGTGCCGTACAGGTGGGAGGGACTGTAGTGGACGGCCCGGGACGATGAGATGCCAATTTCCGCTGGTGGGCGGTGGGCGGCGAGCGGTGGGCGGTGGGCGGCGAGCGGTGGGCGGTGGGCGGCGGACGCCGGGTCCGCCGCCGGGTCCGCCGCCGGGTCCGCCGTCGGGGCCGTCGCCGCGGGCGTGGGCTCAGCCCGCGTACTGGCCGAGGATCTTCGCGAACTCGTACGGCTGCTGCGGGATGTTGGTGCACTTGGACAGCGAGCCACCGGTGCAGGCGTTGGCGTCCCGGGTGGCGTCCCAGAAGGACACCATCCCGAGGTGGTTCTGCCGGGCGAAAGCCACCAACTGCTGGGCGTCGGCCTGGTTGTAGACCTGGTGGTCGTCGTTCTCGCCGATCATCGGCGTGACGCCGACCATGGCCCACAGCTGGGCGTCGGTCCTCGCCGGGTAGAGGGCCTTGAGCTGGCCGAACAGCGACTGCGCGGCCTGGACGGCGGCGTTGCCGTAGTCGGTCCCGCTCCGGTAGTAGTCCATCGCCATGATGTTGACCACGTCGACGGCCACCCCGGCGTCCCGGGCGGACTTGACGATGGCGACGCCCTCGGCGGTCAGGCCCTCCGGCAGGACGGGCAGGGTGAAGGAGACCTTGAGGCCCGGGTGGGCCTGCTGGAGCTTGGCGAGCGCGGCGGAGCGGCGGTCGTTGGCGGCGGTGTCGGCGATGGCCGCGCCCTCGATGTCGAAGTCGACGTAGCGCAGGTTGTAGGCGTTCACCACGGCGTCGTACTCGGCGAACAGCGAGTCCACCGTGGTGCAGGCGGCGGCGAGTTCGGTGCCGGCGGCGCCGCCGAAGGAGACCTTGACGTCGCCGCCGGCCGCGCGCAGCGCGTCCACCTGGTCCTTGGCCCAGGCGGTGCGCGGGTCGTAGGCGTTGAACCAGCTGGCCTTGCAGCCGACGCCGGTGACGAAGCCCATGGTGTAGCCCTTGAGGCCGCCGGCCTTGGCCAGGTCGGGCATCGAGGGGGTGGGCCAGGCGCCCATGTCGATGTACGGGGCGACCGGGAGCGCGACGTTCGGCGCCGGGGTGGTCGGTCCGCCGGTGGGCGTGCCGGTCGGGGTGCCGGTCGGGCCCGGCGGGGTCGAACTCGGCGGCGGGGTGGTCGGGTTGCCGCCGCCGGGGCCGGTCAGCGCGATGTCGTCGGCGAGGTAGCCGCCCTGGCCGTACCAGCCGTGCAGGTACACGGTGACGCTGGTGGTGGCGGGCCCGGTGGTGAAACTCGTGGACAGCTGCTGCCAGCCGGGGCCGCCGGCGGTCCAGGTGGCCGGGTCGGTGAAGCCGCTGCCGGTCGCGCCGAGGTAGACGTACTGCCCCTGCACCCAGGCGCTGAGGGTGTACTTGGTGTTGGGCTGGACGGCGACGCTCTGGCCGCACTGCGCGGTGTCGCTCGCGCCCACCGCCCCCTTGAGTGCGTACGTCCCGCTGTGCGCACCGGAGTTGACCACGCTACCGGTGCCGGCGGAACAGCTCCAGGGGCCGACCGCGCCGCTCTCCAGGCCGCCGTTGGCGAGCAGGTTGCCGTCGGCGGCGCCGGCGTTCCCGGCGAGGACGGCCAGGCCGCCGGCGGCGAGCGCGGTGGCGGCGGCGAGGCTCAGCAGGGTGGTCCGGCCGGCGGGGCGGCGGTGCGTGGGGGCGTGCAGGGGCGCGCTGGGCATGGGGGTGCCTCTCGGGACGTGGTGGGGCCGCCCGCG
Source organism: Kitasatospora sp. NPDC057738 (assembly GCF_042798815.1). Lineage (NCBI taxonomy): Bacteria > Bacillati > Actinomycetota > Actinomycetes > Kitasatosporales > Streptomycetaceae > Kitasatospora > Kitasatospora sp. NPDC057738. The sequence goes on from NZ_JBHVJT010000027.1 coordinate 29,966, forward strand.
CCGCGAGGGGGGAGACACGGGGCGGGCGGCGGCCTGGGGGTGTTCCGGGCGTGGGGAGCGCGGTGCGGGGGAGTGCGGTGCGGGGGAGTGCGGTGCTGAGCATCAAACTGGACTAGACCAGCTGTGCACGTCAAGCACTTCCCGGCCCCGGACGCCCCACCGGGGGCAGGTTTTAGGAACGGTTAAGACGGCGACGGGGCGGGCTTCGAAAGGGACTTGACCTGGAGTGCACTCCAAGGTGAAAGCTGAGGGCATCGAACGCGCCACCACGCGAACCACTGCTGCGGCCACCGCCACGGAAGCCGCGGAATCCACGATGGGAGCACCCTCATGCGCAACGCCCCGTTCGGTACCGGCGGCCCCGAGATCGGCGTCATCGGCCTCGGCTGCATGGGCATGACCTGGGCCTACGACATGGGGAGCCGGGACGACGAGAACTCCGTCCGGGTGATCCGGCAGGCGCTGGACCTCGGCGTCGGCCTGATCGACACCGCCGACATGTACGGCCCGTACACCAACGAGGAGGTGGTCGGCGCCGCGCTGGCCGGGCCGTACCGGGAACGCGCCTTCCTGGCCACCAAGGTGGGCATCGTGCCGGGCGGTGCGGGCCAGCAGCAGCGCAACGGCCGGCCCGAGCACGTGCGCCGCTCGATCGACGAGAGCCTGCGCCGGCTGGGCACCGACCACGTCGACCTCTACCAGCTGCACCGGGTCGACCCGGACGTCCCGATCGAGGAGACCTGGGGCGCGTTCGCCGAGGCCGTCGCGGCCGGCAAGGCCCGGAGCATCGGGCTCTCCGAGCCGACGGTCGAGGAGATCAAGCGGGCGCAGTCCGTGCACCCGGTGGCCTCGGTGCAGTCCGAACTGTCGCTGTGGACCCGGGACGTGCTGGCCGAGGTGCTGCCGTACACCGAGGAGCAGGGCATCGCCTTCCTGCCGTTCTCGCCGCTCGGCCGGGGCTTCCTGACCGGCGGCATCACCTCCTTCGACGAGCTGGCCGCCGACGACTTCCGCCGCCGGCTGCCGCGCTTCCAGCAGGACGCGCTGAAGGCCAACCTGGCGCTGGTCGAGAGGGTCCGGGCGGTCGCCGGACGGACCGGCGCCAGCCCCGCGCAGGTGGCGCTGGCCTGGGTGCTGGCGCAGGGCCGGTACGTCTTCCCGATCCCGGGCACCCGGACGCCGCGCTACCTGGTGGACAACGTGGGCGCGGCCGGGATCGAACTCTCGGCGGCGGACCTGGCCGAGCTGGACGCGCTCCCGGCCGCGACCGGCGAGCGTTACTGACGGGGCGCCGCGAGCGCGGGCGGTGCCGGCGGATCGGTGCTCGCCGGGGGCCGGTGCCCGACCGGGGGCCGGGAGCCGGTGCCGCGCCGGTGGTCGGTGCCGCGCCGGGAGTCAGCGCTCCATCACCCACACCAGCTGCCGTCCGGTCTCGCCCGGAGCCCGGACGGCGGTCTCGGCGACCCGGTCCAGCCGGTAGCCGAGCTTGCGCGGGACGGCCGCGCTGGCGCCGTTCGCCCGGTCGCAGCGGATCTCCACCCGGGTGATCCCGGGCAGTGCCAGCGCGGCCTCGGTCAGCGCCCCGGCCGCGGCGGTGGCGATGCCGCGGCCGACGTGCCCGGTGGCGACCCAGTAGCCGATCTCCAGCGCGCCCGGCCCGATCCGCCCGTGCAGGCCGAAGGCGCCGATCACGCCGCCGGGTTCGGCGTCCAGGCCGGCCAGGTACATGAAGTCGGTGCCGGCCTCCCAGGCGGCCGCGCCGGCTCTGGTCAGCTCGGCGGTCCGGGCCCGGGAGGGGGCCTCGGCCGCCCACTCCATCCAGGGCCGCAGGTGGTCCAGGTTGGCGCGGACGGCCCGGTTCAGCGCGGCCGCGTGGGTGCTGCGGCGGCGCCGCAGCCAGAGGCCGCCGGGCAGCCGCAGCCGTTCCGGCGGCCGCCCGGCGGTCACCGCCGCCACCGGCGGGGCGAGGCCGCAGGACCGTGACTGTGCTTGGCTCATGACGGCGATTATGTCCTTGGCCGGGACCTGTCACCATCCGATGTCCCCCCGGTGGCGGGCGCGCCCGCCCGCGCCCCGGCGCGTCAGAGCCGGACCATCACCTCGTCGAGCTCCTTGCGCCGCAGGTCCGGCACGCGCGCCCCCTCGGCCGGGTAGCCGACCGGGATCACGTACGCCGCGCGCTCCTCCGCCGGGCGGTCGCACACCTCGTTGAGGAACTTCATCGGACTCGGGGTGTGGGTCAGCGTGGCCAGCCCGGCCTGGTGCAGCGTGGCCAGCAGCAGCCCGACGGCGATCCCCACCGACTCCTTGGTGTAGTACGGGCGCGGCGAGTCGGGGCCCTTGTGCACCTCGAACACCACGATCACGGCCGGCGCGTCCTCCAGGAACGGCTTGCGCCAGTCGGTGCCGATCGGGGCGAGGGCGGCCAGCCACTCCTCCGACGCCCGGTGGCCGTAGAACTCGCGCTCCTCGGTCTCGGCCGCCTCGCGCAGCCGCCGCTTGCGCTCCGGGTCGGTGATCACCACGAACCGCCACGGCTGGACGTGCGCGCCGCTGGGCGCGGTGCCGGCCGTCCGGATCGCCCACTCGACGACCCCGTCCGGGAGCGGGCGGGTGGAGTAGTCGCGGACGGTCCGGCGCAGGGCCATCACGTCATGGAAGGACCTGCTGCGGGCCTCGGCCTCGTGGGCGGGCACCGTCATGGGGGCGAGCGGGACGGTCGGGTGGGACGTCCCCGCCACGGCGCTGTCTGTGCTGTCAACCATGGCGGACAGCACAGCACATGACGGCCCCTCCGGGAAGAGGTACAGACCGATAGGTACAGACCGGGAGGTAGAGACCAATCGCCGGTCGGCGCCGGCTCAGAGCTCGTGCACCCGCCCGTCCCGGACCTCGATCCGGCGGTTCACCGACACCGTGTCCAGCATCCGCCGGTCGTGGGTGACCAGCAGCAGGGTGCCGGTGTACGAGCCCAGCGCGGTCTCCAGTTGCTCGATCGCCGGCAGGTCCAGGTGGTTGGTGGGCTCGTCCAGCACCAGCAGGTTGACCCCGCGGGCCTGCAGCAGCGCCAGCGCGGCCCGGGTGCGCTCGCCGGGGGAGAGGGTGGCGGCCTGACGCAGCACGTGCACCGCCTTGAGGCCGAACTTGGCCAGCAGGGTGCGCACGTCCTCCGGCGCGAGCTCCGGTACGGCGGCCGCGAAGGCCTCCAGCAGCGGTTCACCGCCCAGGAACAGGCCACGCGCCTGGTCCACCTCGCCGACCACCACGCCGGAGCCCAGCGAGGCGCTCCCGCCGTCCAGCTCCAGCCGGCCGAGCAGGGCGGCCAGCAGCGTGGACTTGCCCGCGCCGTTGGCGCCGGTGATGGCGACCCGGTCGGCCCAGTCGATCTGCAGGTCCACCGGGCCGAAGGCGAAGTCCCCGCGCCGCACGCTCGCCCCGCGCAGGGTGGCGACCACCGAGCCGGAGCGCGGCGCGGTGGCGATCTCCATCCGCAGCTCCCACTCCTTGCGGGGCTCGTCGACCACGTCCAGCCGCTCGATCATCCGCTGGGTCTGCCGGGCCTTGGCGGCCTGCTTCTCGGTGGACTCGGTGCGCATCGCGCGCCCGATCTTGTCGTTGTCGGAGGACTTGCGGCGGGCGTTGCGCACGCCGTTCTCCATCCAGCCGCGCTGCATCCGCGCCCGGGCCTCCAGCCCGGCCTTGGTGTCGGCGTACTCGTCGTACTCCTCGCGGGCGTGCCGACGGGCCACCGCCCGCTCCTCCAGGTACGCCTCGTAGCCGCCGCCGTACAGGTTGACCTGCTGCTGGTGCAGGTCCAGCTCCAGCACCTTGGTCACGGTGCGGGCCAGGAACTCGCGGTCGTGGCTGATCAGCACGGTGCCCGTGCGCAGGCCCTTGACGAAGGCCTCCAGGCGCTCCAGACCGTCCAGGTCGAGGTCGTTGGTGGGCTCGTCGAGCAGGAAGACGTCGTAGCGGGAGAGCAGCAGCGAGGCGAGGCCGGCCCGGGCGGCCTGGCCGCCGGACAGGGCGGTCATCGGCAGGTCCAGCGAGACCTTCAGCCCGAGCGAGTCGGCGACCTCCTCGGCGCGCTCCTCCAGGTCGGCGCCGCCGAGGTCCAGCCAGCGCTCCAGGCCGACGGCGTACGCGTCGTCGGCGCCCGCCCGGCCCTCGACCAGGCCCTCGGTGGCCTCGTCCAGCGCGGCCTGCGCGGCCGCCACACCGGTGCGGCGGGCCAGGAAGTCGCGCACCGACTCGCCCTCGCGCCGCTCCGGCTCCTGCGGCAGGTGGCCGACGTTGGCGCTCGCCGGGCTCAGCCGCAGCGAGCCGCCCTCGGGGGCGTCCAGGCCGGCCAGCAGCCGCAGCAGGGTCGACTTGCCGGCGCCGTTCACGCCGACCAGACCGATCACGTCGCCGGGGGCGACGACCAGGTCCAGGCCGGAGAAGAGGGTGCGTTCGCCGTGGCCGGCGCTGAGGTCCTTGACTACGAGTGTCGCGCTCATGATGGGGCCGATTGTAGGAGGAGCGGCCCGCTCGACGGAAAAAAGCGGGGGCCGCGGCTGTCCTGCCGCGGCCCCCGGATCACCCGGACTTGATCACCGGGCCTTGATCACTTGGCCTTCTTCGAGAAGTACTCGAACATGTGCTGGGCCACGTCCTCCAGGTACGGACCGGCCTCGTAGGTGTTCGCGCCGTTGCCGATGGAGGTGTCGCTGACCAGCGCCGGCTTGCCGTCCTTGGTCGCGTACCAGCCGCCGCCGCTGCTGCCGCCGGTCATGTTGCAGCCGATCAGCAGCATCGCCGGGCGGCTCGGGTCGCCGGTCTTCTTGGACGGCTTGCCGCCGTCGCAGTGCTCCAGCTCCACGCCGTCGAAGGGCTTGCCCTCGGGGAAGCCGTAGTTGCTGACGGCGCCGACCTGGTCACGCGGGGCGTTGAACCAGAGCGGGACGGAACCGCCGACGGTCTCCTCCAGCGACTTGCCGCCCGGGTTGGGGTTGGAGACCTTGATGATGCCGAAGTCGTACTGGCTCCACGGGCCGCCCTTCTCCGGGTCGGCCTCGCCGGCCCACTGCGGCGAGACCATGCCGGAGGTGGCGGTCCACTCGCCGTACGGCTCGGCGTCCTCCAGCTTGGCCTGCTTGTTGCCGTTGCTCAGCACGCCGTTGCTGTTGAAGGCCGGGGCGAAGGTGATGTCGGTGTAGTACTTGTTGCCCTTGCCGCCGTGCAGGCAGTGGCTGGCGGTCCACACCAGGTTGCTCTTGCCCGGGTTGGCCGGGTCGGAGACGACGGTGCCGGAGCACACGTAGTCCTCGTTGCCGTCCTTGAAGAAGATCTTGCCGTTGACGTGCATGTTCTTCGGGAACGGGTGCGCCACGGGCTTGGCCGGGACCACGGCGGGCAGCTGGTCCGCGCCGCCGCCCGGCTGGGCAGCGGTGGGCGCGCTGGTGGGCGCGCTGGTGGCCGACGCGGCGCCGGTGGGCTGCGCGGGCGGCTGGGGCGCCTCCGGGGCGGGCTGGGGCAGCGGCTTCGGCTTGGCCTCCAGCAGCTTCTGCAGGGTCCAGTAGCCCTTGACCGCCGGGGTGATCACGTTCGCCTGGGCCCACTTGTCCCAGTCCTCCAGCTTCCAGGTCTTCAGCTCTTCGAGCGTCGGAAGCTTGATCGGAGCCGCGCCCGGGGTGCCGGCGGCGCTGGCCGCGACGCTGGGAGCCGCGGTCACGGCCGGATCGGCGTTGTCGGGGCCGCACGCGGTGGCGACCACCATGGTCAGCGCGGCGACGGAGGCGCCCAGGACGGCACGGCCCGGCCGGGATATCGGTGACATGAGTTCAAATCCCCCTGTTGACTACCGCCATGCGACCCGATCCCCGGGTGCGGCCCGCTTCGGCCGCCGGCATGGCAGGTGAGGAGTCTGCCATGCGGCCGGGGGACTCCTGACACCCGCCCCTGACCGGGACGGGGCCGTCACCGGATCGGCACCGGATCGGCACCGGGCCCCCGCCGGCTCCCCGTCGGACCTCCGTCGGGGGGGGCGTCCCCGCCGGACCTCGTCGGGGGTGCGTCCCGCCGCGACCTCGGGGCCGGTAAATCGGTTGCGGGTGCCGTACGGGCTGCCTAACGTGGTCCGGGTCATCAGCCAGACAAGGAGAAGGCCGTTGCTCTACTGAGGTCCCGGGACACCGCCCCCGCCGCGCAGGCCCTGCTGCCGTTGCGCGGTGCGCGAGTGTGCGACCTCAGTCACGGCCCGTGGCGCCCCTCTGCGTGACGCCACCCCTTCGTTCTCCTCCGGCCGTCCCCGGTTCCGCACCCGCGGTGTCTCCCCGTGTTGCTCACCACCCCTTCGGCAACCACCCCGGGAGGCCCTTGTGGCACACCAACCCACCACCACCGCCGTCCTCTGCACCGAGCTCTCGTTCGAGTGGCCCGACGGCAAGCCCGTCCTGGACGGCTTCCAGCTCGCCGTCGGCCCCGGCCGCACCGGCCTGATCGGTCTCAACGGCGCCGGCAAGTCCACCCTGATGCGGCTGATCGCCGGCGAGCTCACCCCCACCGGCGGCACCGTCCGGGTCGAGGGCGAACTCGGCTACCTGCCGCAGGGGTTGACGCTCGACACGACGCTGCGGGTGGACGAGGCGCTCGGCATCCGCGGCGCCCGCGAGGCCCTGCACGCCATCGAGTCCGGCGACACCGACCAGCGCCACTTCGACGCGATCGGCGACGACTGGGACGTCGAGGAGCGCGCCCGCGCCACCCTCGACCGGCTCGGCCTCCACCGCCTCGGCCTCGACCGCACCACCGGCGAACTCTCCGGCGGCGAGGTGGTGCTGCTGCGGCTGGCCGCCCTGCTGATGGCCCGCCCCGACGTCCTGCTGCTCGACGAGCCCACCAACAACCTCGACCGGGCCGCCCGCGAGCGGCTCTACGAGACGGTGGCAGGCTGGAACGGCGTGATGCTGATCGTCAGCCACGACCGCGAACTGCTCCGGCACGTCGATCGGATCGCCGACCTGCGGGACGGCGAAGTCACCTGGTACGGCGGCGACTTCGACGACTACGAACGCACCCTCGCGGCCCAGCAGGAGACGGCCGAGCGGCTGCTGCGCAACGCCGAGGCCGACGTCCAGCGCCAGAAGCGGGACTTGGCCGAGGCCCGCGTCCGGCTGGACCGCAGCGCCGCGTACGGCAAGAAGCGCTCGGTCACCCGCAACGACCCGCACATCTTCGCCGGAATGCTCAAGCGCAAGGGCCAGGAGACGGCCGGCCGTCTCCAGGGCATGCACGCCGAGCGACTGGAGGAGGCCAGGGCGCGGCTCGACGTGGCCGAGGAGGCGGTGCGGGACGACGCCGAGATCCGGATCGACCTGCCGCGCACCGCCGTCCCGGCCGGCCGTACCGTGCTCACCCTGGACAAGGTCCGGCTGCCCTACGGCGCCACCGCCGACCTCGACCTGCGCGGGCCCGAGCGGATCGCCCTGGTCGGCCGCAACGGCGCCGGCAAGTCCACCCTGCTGCGCACTATCGCGGGCGAACTCGCCCCGCTGGCGGGGGAGGTCGTCACCCCGGTGCCGCTTCGGTGCCTCCCCCAACGGACCGACATGGTGGGAGAAGAGCACTCAGGCGTGGGGAAAGTCAAAACTTTCGCCACCAAGG
>NZ_JBHVJT010000027.1:37619-89302 GCF_042798815.1 Kitasatospora sp. NPDC057738
GCGACGGCGAAAATTCCCCCTTGCTGAACATCGTTGTGGGGAACCTCCCCCCGTGGGGGGGGGGGTTCGCCACCTTGGTGTCGTGGCGGTCCCTCCCGCAGCGCCTCGACCTGCTGGACGACGAGCGCTCGGTCGTGGAGAACGTCAAGCTGTTCGCCCCCGGCGCCGGGGACAACGCGGTCCGCGCCCGGCTCGCCCGCTTCCTGTTCCGCGGGGCCCGGGCCGACCAGCCCGCCGCCACCCTCTCGGGCGGCGAGCGCTTCCGCGCGACACTGGCCGCCCTGCTGCTGGCCGACCCGCCGCCGCAGCTGCTGCTGCTCGACGAGCCGACCAACAACCTGGACCTCGCCAGCGTCCGCCAGCTCACCCAGGCGCTGGCCGCCTACCGGGGGGCGCTGATCGTGGCCAGCCACGACCTGCCGTTCCTGCGCGGCCTGGGGCTCACCCGGTGGCTGGAGCTGGACGGCGAACTGCGGGCGGTGAAGCCGATGTAGCGCCTGGCGTCGCTGCCGTGCCTGCCGTTGTTACTCCCGGTCGCCCTGGGTGTCCTGGTCGGCCCGGTTGCCCTGGTCGCCCTGGTCGGCCTGGGCGTCCTGCCGGGCCCGGTTGCCCTGGTCGGCCCGGGCGTCCTGCCGGCCCCGGGCGTCCTCGACGAGCATCCGGCGGGCCGTGCTCAGGGCCGAGTCCCTGAGCGCGGCCAGCTCGTCCGGGGTGAACACCGGGGTGCGGACGTTCGGCGGGATGCCCGGTCCGTCGAAGGTGCCGCCGTTCCGGGTGAGGTACTTCTCGTTCGGCAGGCCGACCATCAGGTCCGGCGAGAGCTTCTTGATCATCACGTCGGAGAAGACGCCCTGGGTGTTCTCGCCGACCCGCAGCACCTTGGGGGAGCGGCCCATCATGGCCTGGGTGAAGGTCTCCGCCGCACTGGTGGAGATCGAGGAGGTGAGCACCGCCACCGGGCCGTTGAAGCGCGCGCCCGCCGAGGGGCGCACGGTGACCGGCTCGGGCCGGGTGAACCTCGCCGGGTCGGCCGGGTCGTTGCGCGCCACCTTCCGGTAGGCGACGTAGGGGCGGTCGGTGAGCCGGGCGGCGATGTGCAGCCCGAGCGCGTCCGAGCCGCCGCCGTTCAGCCGCACGTCGACGACCAGTCCGGCCGGGCGGTCCGGGCCGGCCAGCAGGGCGTCCAGCGCACGGTCCAGCTCGTCGAGCTGGCTCTGGTGGCCGCCCGCGGCGTACCTGCCGAAGCTGCTCACCCGGAGGTAGCCGATGCCGTCGGGGAGCCGGCCCACGCCGAGCCGGCCGTTGGCGAAGAGCTGCTCCGGACCGGTGAGCCGGGCGGCCGAGGCCTGCCGGGCGCGGGCGGTCAGCTCCTCGGTCTCCTCGGTCGACCCGGGCCGCTGCCCGCCGAAGACCAACTCGGGGTGCCCGTCGACCGTCCGGGCCAGTGAGGTGTGGGCGTCGCCGAGCGGGCGGAGCATGTCCACGAGGACGGCCTGCAACTGGTCGACGGTCGTCGTCGGAGTGATCGTGCGCCGCTTCTCGTCCCGGACGGCGTGCCAGTCGATTCCCTTGGCGGCGAAGAAGGGGTAGTTCTCCTCGAAGTTCTCCCAGAACCGGTCGAAGACCGCGAGCGGGTCGTTCGCGGCCGGCGTGGCGCACAGCGGCGGCAGGGCGTCCAGACGCCTGAGCGTCTTGCTGCCGACCCCGCCCTCCTCGCGCTCCACCGCCCGGTTCCGGCCCCGGGGGGTGAGCGTCAGGGCGTTGTCGCCCATGCCGTAGCGAGTGGTGCCGTCCGGGCCGGGCGCCGCGGTCCGCGTCCCGGTGATCCACCCCGGCACGCAGCTGTGCGCCGTCACGTCGTAGGTGGTGAGCCGGTCCCCGGAGACCGCGACCAGCAGGCCGTAGCCCTCCGTCCGCCAGACCCCGTCCAGCGGGTTCGCCCGCCCTTCCTGGGCCGCGGCCGCCCCCGGCGCCGCCAACCCCACCGCCGCCGCGAGCGCCACCGCCGCGGCCGTCGCCCTGCCCGTGCTCCAGCGTGTCATCTCCGGCCTCCGCCGAACCCCGGTCTCCCCCGCGGAACCCCTCCGCCACCGCTCCCGGCCGACGCTACGGCGGGCCCCACCGCCCGGGCGTCATCCGGCGAGCCGCAGCCGCTTCCTCCTGCGGGCCCATCCGCTTCCTCCTCAGGGCTCATCCGGGCCCGGGAGGAATGGTCCCCGGTGGTCTCGACAGCGGACCGGTGCGCCGTCGGCAGGAGTTCGCCGCGGCTGAAGGTCTGCGTGGCGGAAGGTCCCCGCGGCCGAAGGTCCGCGTGGCTGAAGGTCTCCGCGGTGGACGGGCGTCAGGCCTGCGGCGCGGGCCGCAGCCGGCCCGCGATCCGGGTCCCGAGCCGGTCCAGTCCGACGACGAGGGCGGCGAGCACCACGAACTCGACGGTCAGCAGGGCGATCTGGCCCCAGACGTAGCCGTAGCCCTTGGTGGTCGGGTCGAAGAAGAAGTAGGGGTAGGGCATCGGGTAGTCGTCGAACAGCGCGTTGCGGGCGAGCACGATCGCCGCGTAGCCGAGCGGGAAGCCCAGCCAGAGCGGTATGTCCTTCCAGGCCGCGGCGTTGCGGGGCTTGAGCACCAGCCAGTCGACGATCACCAGGACCGGCGTCACGTAGTGCAGGAAGAACGACGACCAGTGCGCCAGCCTGTCCGGTCCGCTCACCAGCCCGGGCAGCGGGTTGGCGCCGTGTTCGAGCAGGACGTGCGAGACCAGTCCGGTGATCAGGATGTACAGCGTGGCGGCGCCGCGCAGCCGGGGCGCGGGCGCGTCCACGGTGCCGCGCTTGAGCATCCAGTACACCGCGCCGATGAAGTAGCCGAACACGATCACGTTGCTCTGCACGGTGAAGTAGACCAGCGGCGCGGTTCCGAGGATCAGGCCGAGGCCCGCCGAGAGCACGATGCCCATGCGCCACCACAGCGCGGGCCGGGTCCGGACAGTCATGCGGCCACCAGTTCGTTCCAGGCGATACGGGAGGTATCGGAGGTTTTCGGGGGAAACCCGCACTCTACTCGCTGGTGACGATCGGGTGGAATCCACGTTCGATTCGCGCGGCGCCGAGAAAGCCGTTTGAGCGGATGTCAGCCCGGCAGTACGAAGCCCGACTCGTACGCCGCGATGACCGCCTGGGTGCGGTCCCGGGCGCCCAGCTTGGCCAGCACGCTGCCGACGTGCGTCTTCACCGTCTCCGGGCTCACCACCAGCTGCTGCGCGATCTCGCCGTTGCTGAGCCCGGAGGCCATCAGTCGCAGCACCTGGCCCTCCCGCTCGGTCAGCCGCCGGATCGGCCCCCGGCCCGCCCGGTCCGCCCGCTCGGCCTCCCGGCGCCGGTCCGCACCGTGGCGCAGCGCGAGTTCGCGGACGGCCGCCGGGAACAGCAGTGAGTCGCCGCGCGCGACCAGCCGCACCGCCTGCACCATCTCCTCCGCCCGGGCCCGCTTCAGGAGGAACCCGGTGGCGCCCGCGCGCAGCGCGTCGTACACGTGGTCGTCGTGCTCGAAGGTGGTGACGACCAGGATGCGCGGCGGCGCGGCCATCCCGTTGACGAGCTGTTCGGTGGCCCGGATGCCGTCGATTCCGGGCATCCGGACGTCCATCAGCACCACGTCAGGGCGCAGTTCGCGCACCAGCGGGACGACCTGGGCGCCGTCGGCGGCCTCGCCGACCACGGTGAGGCCCGGTTCGCTGTCGATCACCACCCGCAGGCCCAGGCGGACCAGCCGCTCGTCGTCCGCGATCACCACCCGGATGCTGTCCGCGGCCCGGCCCACGCCTGCGTCCGCGCCTTCGCGCTCGCCCGCGCTTTCGTGCTCGTTCACGCCTTCGTCCGCGCCTTCGTGCTCGTTCACGTCGTCCCTCCCACCGGCAGCCAGACGGCCAGCCGCCACGTCGTTCCGTCCTCGCCGGGCCCCGCCGTGCTGCCGCCGTGCAGGGCCGCCGCCCGTTCCGCGATCCCGCGCAGTCCGCGTCCGCCGCCGGGGCGGCTCGGCCGGGCGGGGCCGAGCGGGTTGGTCAGCTCGATCTCCAGCCGGTCGCCGGCCAGCCCGACCCGGAGCCCGGCCGACGCGGGCCCGGCGTGCCGCAGCACATTGGTCAGGCCCTCCTGCACGATCCGGTACGCCTCGCGGGAGACCGCCCCGGGCAGGCCGCCCAGCCCGGGCGCCAGCTCGGCGTCCACCGCGACCCCGGCCCGGCCGAGCTGGCGCAGCAGGTCGTCGAGCCCGGCGAGGGTGGGCCCGGACGGCTCGGCGGCCTCCGGGTCCTCCTCGCGCAACAGGCCGAGGACGGCGTCGAGTTCGGCGACGGCGCCCCGGGCGGTCTCCTCGATCGCCGCGAGCGCCTCGGCGGCGAAGTCCGGGTTGCTGCGCAGCACCCGGGCCGCGGCCGAGGCCTGGATGCCGACGGCGCTGAGCGCGTGCCCGACCGAGTCGTGCAGCTCGCGGGCCAGCCGGTTGCGCTGGGCGAGCACGGTGGCCCGGCGCTCGGCGGCGGCCACCCGCTCCTCGGGGGTCGGGCCGAGCAGGACGGGCGCCCAACGGGCGAGCAGCGCGCCGCAGACGGCGTTGGTGCCGACGATCAGCAGCAGCACGCCGAGGCCGAGGGCCGGGCCGGTGACCAGCCAGCCGGGGAAGTGCCGCTCCCACATCCGGACGAACTCCTCCGTCCCCGCGAAGCCGAGGACCAGGACCACCGCGAAGGGGGTGCCGGCCAGCGTCATCCCGGCGACCACCCCGCCGAACAGGACGTGCAGCACGTACCAGAGCGCGGTGCGCCGGCGGGCGGTCCAGGAGCGGGCCGGTCCGGTGGCGAGCTCCTCCGGCCGGGCCACCGCGCACAGCGCCCGCGCGGCCGCGCCCTCCAGGCCCCGCACCGTCGGCACCAGCGCGGTGATCGCGGCCATCGGCAGCGAGGTGAGCAACGACAGGACGTACATCAGCAGTTGGCGGGCGGGCGACTGGTCCGGGTCGAGCGCCCCGTACAGCACCACCGACAGCATCCAGTACGGCATCAGCAGCGCGCCGCCCAGCACCAGGTGCACCCAGCGCAGGCGGGCCCGACGCCCCAGCGCGGCCCCCGCCGCACGCCGCAACCGGCGGCCCACCCCCGTGATCACCCGCGCGACTCTACGGCAGCGGCGCGCCGGCGGGCGCCCCATTCGGTCAACGCCGTCGCCCCGACCACCAGGACCAGCACCGAGGCCACCACCTGGGCGCTCTGCACCAGAGGTGTCAGCCCGGGCACGGCCGTCCGCAGCTCGGTCACCCGGGTCGTCGTCACCCCGAAGGCCACCAACTGCCAGCAGCCCCAGCCGAACAGCGAGCCGGCCGCCGTCCACACCACCAGCAGCGGCCCGAGCGCCCGGCGCCCCGGCCGGATCCGGAAGACCAGGACCAGCAGCGCCGCCGCCGCGGCCACCGCCATCACCGCGGCCACCCCGTCCATCACCGCCACGCCCCGGCTCCGGGCCTCGGCCATGTCCCGCGGAAGTCCGGCGGTGCCGCCGAGCGCCCAGTAGGCGCGGACCGCCGCGACGCCCGCGGCGAGCAGCGCGGCGACGCAGGCGAGGACGCGCTGCACCGTCAGGGTGGGGGAGTCGGGCAGGTCGCCGATCCGCTCCCGCAGCAGCCCGGCCCAGCGCCGCCGGGCGTACAGGGCGAAGGCGGTGAGCAGGGCGAGGCCCTGGACGGCGAAGCCGCCGTACACGACGAGGAAGACCCAGTCGCCGATGCCCTTGTCGTCCGGGTCGCCGCGCTCCGGCCCGAGCACCAGGACGCTCAGCAGGTACAGCGGCAGCGCGATCAGGATCGTGCCGAGCAGCCCGGTCGCCACCCACATCGGGAACGCCACCAGTCCGGCCGGCGCCCGCCGCCCCCACGGCCGGGCGAACGCCAGCGCCAGTGCCACGGCGATCGCGTCCATGCCGAAGGTCAGCAGGTTCACCAGCCACAGCCGGTCCATCTCACCGGGGGCGTCCGACCCCACCGGGTGCCCGGTCAGCCAGAGCAGCTTCAGCGTCAGGTACGGCCCGGTCGCCGCCACCGCCGTCCACGCCGCCCCGGTCCGCACCGCGTGCTCGTTGATCCTCATGCCCCCACCGTCCCGCCGGGCCCCGCCCCGGGGCCTCCACCCACGGTCCGATCCCGCTCCCCCCGGCGGGGGATCTCCGGCTCAGGCCGGTGCGACGGCCGTGGCCATCCGGTGGATCACCCGGTCCTCCTCGTCGGTGCGGCCGTCCGGGTCGGCGACCAGCCCGAGCCGCTCGGCGAGCCGGCGCGAGGGCAGGTTGTCCGCGTGGATCAGGGCGATCACCGGGATGCCGGGGTGGCGCGGCAGCCCCTCGGCCATCGCGGCCCGGGCCGCCTCCGCCGCGTACCCCTTGCCCCACGCGGACGGCCGGAACCGGTAGTAGAGGTTGAACACCCGCTCCCCGTCCAGGGTGTGCAGGTAGAGCCCGGCGAACCCGATCACCGCCCCCGGGTCCTCCCGGGTGGCGACGGCGCAGTACCCCACCCCGTCCCGCACCCAGTCGGCGACGAACCCGTCCAGCATCTCCTGCGCCTGGGCGATGTCCCGCTGCGGCCCGTTCGGGTTGTACCGGTTGGTCTCCGGATCCCCGTGGATCGCGAACATCGCCTCCAGGTCCCCCTCTTGGGGCCGCGTCAGCACCAGCCGCTCGGAGACGGCGACGATCGTGCGGGAGGTCGGGTCGGTGGTGGTGGTCATGGCGTTTCCCCATGTCTCGCGTAATAGTTCCATCGCAAGATAGGCCATTACCCGGAGGCTCGTCCGCCCATTTTCCGCCTGCGGGAGGGGGCTGCTACAGGATCGGCTCGCAGCCGATCGCCTTGCCCCCGGCGGTGAGGAACTGCGTCCAGGTTTCGTCGCTGTTGCCGAAGAGCCGACCCGGCTGTCCCAGCGTTTGGATCCGGAAGTAGGTGGGGCGGCCCTGGCAGGTCACCTCGATCTCGTCCCGGGGGATGGGCCCCACCCAGTTGGCGCGGCCGAACGCCGGCGAGGTGCCCTTGTTGCCACCGGGCGCCCGGAGCCGGGGCTCGGTACCGATAACGAGGGCGGAGGTCTTCTCCTGGTCACCCATCGGCGTGATCGTGCAGCTCCACAGAGGGTAGGACCCAGCGGCCACGACCTCCTTGTAGCGCTTGCCGGGAGAGCGGTCGACAGTGAGCCCCGGTAGCCCGCAGACGGCGTCGCCGCCGAGCTCGTGCTCGGTACCGGCCTGGGCCAGCTGGTGCGGCGCGGGCAGCGGGGTCCTGCCGCAGCTGCGCTGGTCCGCGACGCGGTTGGCCGTCGACACGGCGAACCGGGCGAGGTTCAGGGCGTCGGGCTCGGCGGTGCCCTCCGCACGGACCTCGACCCGCAGTCCGTTGGGGCAGTCCGCCGGGAGCAGCGCCCATGCCCACGAGCCGTGGACGGCGCCGATCGCCCCACCGTCCGCCGAGGCGGTGAACGGCTGGGCGCCGGGGTCTGCGGGGAAGTGGAAAAGGTCCTTGCTCTCACCGAGGGCAACCACGACGCGTCGGTCGTCACCGAAGATCCCGTGGCTCACTGTCGCCCTGCACTGCGCCGTGCCGCGACCCACGTCCCCCTTGTACGGGTCCGCGCTGACCTTGCCCGACCCGAGTACGTCGTTCAGCGCGTCCGCACTCACCGCGCCGTCGCACACGCTGTCCGGTCCGAACCTGTTGGTCAGATTGTCCGCCAGCAGCGCCCACCCGCCGATCGCCAGGCCGACCACCAGACCGACCGCTGCCATCGCCACCGCCCCGGCTCTCAGCCGAAGCCCCGGGGTGGTGAACCCGCGTCGGTCGAGCGCCGCGTCGACGCGTCCGGCGAGACCCGTGGCGGAGCCCTCCGGTTTGTCCTCGCGCTTGTCTTCCGCGGTGTGCTGTTCCCCGTTTGCTGATCGGTCCGTTGGATTGTTGCGTGCGGCTGCGGGCGGCCGGTTGGGAACCGGCAGCCCGCAGGAGGGGGCTGCTACAGGATCGGCTCGCAGCCGATCGCCTTGCCCCCGGCGGTGACGAACTGCCGCACCAGGTCCTTCTGGTCGGGGAAGAGGAACGGCTTTTCGAGGCCCGAGGTGATCCCACCGGTGACAGTGAAGAAGACGTCCTTGCCCTGGCACGTGGTGACGAGCGTTCCGTCTGCCACCCACTGGGCCCGCCCCGGATCGGACGTGGTCACGCCGTCCTTCCGGACCAGGGCGGTGGTCCGCGGCTCGGTCGTGATCGCGAATTCCTGCACCCGGCTGTCGTACCGCGGGTCCCCGCCGATCCGGCACGACCAGATCGGGGCGGTGGCGGTGGTGACCTGCTGCGGCATGCGCCACAGGGCCTCGGGGTTCCTGGCGGGTGCGAACCCGGGCAGGCCGCAGAGGTTGGCCCAGTCCGGGTCCGTCTCGGCGCCCTTCTCCGACAGGGTCGTCGGCATCGGGAGTGCCCCGTTGCCGCACCCGCGTGCCTTGGCGAGGCCATTGGCGAAGGCCGCGGCCAGACGGGCCCTGGTCTCGTCGTGGCCCTGCACGTCGGCGCGCACCTCGGCACGCACGCCCTTGTCGCACCCCTCGGGGAGCACCGCCCACGCGTCGTCGGGCGTCACGGAGCCGACCGAGCCGCCGGAGAACAGCCGGGCGTCCGAGGCGGCCAGCGCGCCCGGCCCGTCCTTCGCATTGCGGACGGGGGTGAACCGCACGGTCTTCTCGGAGGTCTCGAACAAGCCGGAACGGACCGTCGCGGTGCAGCTGTTCCCGGTGGATTCCTCCGTGGCCGAGAATCCTCTCCGGCGCTCGCCGATCCGCCCGGAGCCCAGGAGGTCGTGCAGTTGGTCCGCCGTGGCGGCCCCGTCGCACACGCTGTCCGGCCCGCCGACGTTGGTCAGCCGGTACACCGCGAACCCCGCCGCCCCCACCGGGACGAGCGAGAGCGCCACCACCACGGCGGTCACCCGCAACCGCAGGCCCCGCGTGGTGAACCCCCGCCGGTCGAGCGCCGCGTCGACGCGCCCGGCGAGGCCTGCGGAGGCCTTGTCCACGTCTTCGCTCCCCATCGTGTGCTCGCTCCCTCGTCTGCGTGCTTGTCGGTCGGACCGGTCAGACGATCGGCTCGCAGCCGATCGCCTTGCCCCCGGCGGTGAGGAACTGCGTCCAGGTGGTTTTGCTGTCCGGGACGAGGTCCCAGAAGCCGTTGAGGTCCATCCGGAAGTAGGTGGGCCGGCCCTGGCAGGTCGCCACCATCTCGTCGGGCTTGATCCAACGGGCCCGGCCGACGCTCGGCTCGTCCTTCGGGGGAGCCGGGAGCAGCAGCCGGGGCTCGGTGCCGATGGTGAAGGAGATCGAGGACCGCGGGTTCGCGTCGGAGCGGATGAGGCAGGTCCACATCGGGTCGGTCGCGGTGGTCACCGTTTCCCTGAAAACGGGGCCTCCGGGGGTTTCGGGGACGGTGATCCCCGGAAGGCCGCAGACGGCGTTTCGGTCGAGATCGTGGTCCTGGCCGGCCGGGGACAGCTGATGCGGCGCGGGCATCGGTGACGTGCCGCACCCCTGTTGTGCCGCGATGCGGTCGGCCGTCGACACGGCGAGTGCGGCGAGCTTCCCGGCGCCGGGTCGTTCGCCGCGGTCCGCCCTGACGGTGACGCGTTGCCCGCTGTCGCACCCTTGGGGAAGCAGCGCCCAGGCCCGGTGGTCGAATGCCGCGCCGGACGCACCGCCGTTGGCCGAAGCGCCGAACAGTCTGGCCTCCGAGTCCTGCGCGACGACGGAGAGGTCGGGGTTCTTGCGAAGCTCCACGGTGACGGACCGCTCGTCGCCGAAGACCCCCGAACTCACCTTGGCCATGCAGAGGGCGGATCCGTTGCGCAAGTGCCCGTCGCCGAAGGCCTGATCACTGACCTTGCCGGGCCCGAGTGCGTCGTTCAGCAGATCCGCGCTCACGGCGCCCCCGCACACGCTGTCCGGCCCGAACGCATTGGTCAGGTTGTCCACGAGGAACGTCCCCGCCCCTGCCGCGACCACGGTCACCGCCACCACGGCGACCGCCGCCCGCACCCGAAGCCCCCAGGTGGTGTACCCCTTCCGGTCGAGCGCGGCGTCGACGCGTCCGGTGAGGCTTGTGGCGGATTCGTCGGGTTTGACCTCGTGCGTGTCTTCCACGATGCGCTGTTCCCCGTTTGCTGCTCAGTCGGTTGGATTGTTGCGTGCGGCTGGTAGGGAACCGGCCGCCCGCAGGAGGGGGCGGCTACAGGATCGGCTCGCAGCCGATCGCCTTGCCCCCGGCGGTGAGGAACTGCTCCCAGGTCTCGCTGGTGCCGGGGAGCGGCCCCTGGACGGTGATGTCGGAGTCCATCCGGAAGTAGGTCGGCCTGCCCTGGCAGGTCGCCACCACTTCCCTGTTCGTCATGGGGGAGCCGGCCCAACGCGATCGGCCGAATGCGGGGGAGGCGTCCTTCTCGGACAGCGGGCCGCGGACCCGGGGCTCGGTTCCGATGGAGAAGGAGATCGCCGAACGGTCCTGGTCCGTGCCGATCCGGCAGACCCACAGCGGATCGAACGCGGTGTTCACGCTCTCCTTGAACTCCTTGCCCCCGGCAGTACCGGAGGCGGTGAACCCGGGCAGGCCGCAGACCGAGGCGGAGTTCAGCTCGTGTTCCTGTCCGGCCGCCGACAGTTCGTGGGGTGCGGGGAGCGGCGACTTCCCGCACCCCTTGTCCGCTGCCAGGCCGTTCGCCGCAGCCACGGCGAGTCGGGCGAGTTTCCCGGCACCGGGTCGGCCGTTGTCGCCCGACCTGACCTCGACCCGCAACCCGTTGCCGCACCCCTCGGGGAGGAGCGCCCAGGCCCGGTCGTCGCGGGCCGCCCCGGTCGCGCCACCGTTCGCCGAGGCGGCGAACAACCGGTCTCCCGAGTAGGCCAGGTAAGGGCCGAGGTCGTCGGCCTGAAGGACCTGCACGAAGACGGACCGGCTGTCACCGAACACCCCGTGGCTCACTGTTGCCGTGCAGAACGCCCCGCCACTGGGTGATTGCCAGGCGCCGTTCGTCTCGCTGTCGACCGGTCCGGACCCGAGCGCGTCGTTCAGGGCAGCCGCACTCATCGCACCGTCGCACACGCTGTCCGGCCCGAACGCATTGCTCAGGTTGTCCGTGAGGAATGCCCCCACTCCTGCCGCGACCACCGTTACCCCCGCCACGGCGACCGCCGCCCGCACCCGCAGCGGCCACGTGGTGAAGCCCCGTCGGTCGAGTGCGGCATCGACCTTGCCGACCGGCCCGTTGGAGGTCTCGCGCTGTTGTCCCGACACAGGATCACCCCTTTCCGAAGGCCGCAGTGTGGGCCTGGGTGATCGACGTCTGGTAGTGGACGTTGGCCGAGTCGGCCAGTTGGCCGAGGAGGAGGTCGCGGTCCGGTATGCCGAACTGATGAGCCTTGTCGAGGAGCATGGCCTGCACCTGCGACCGGCCCAAGGTGTAGAGCTTGCTCAGGTCGCCCTGTGCCTTGGTGTCGATCTCCGAGCTGACCTTGGCCGCCCACTCGGACGTGGCAACGTCGACGTACCGCTGGGCTATGTCCCCCACCGGCAGCCAGTTGGCGCCCGGCAACATGTTCGCCAACGTGCCGACGTAGTGGTAGTCCATCTTGGCCTTCCAGTTGGCCTTGAACTGCAAGTCGGACTTGTGGTCGGTGATGGTGTCCGCCTGGACGGCGTCGAGCGCGCCGAACGCCTTGCCTGCCTGGTTGACGAAGTCTTCGAATTTCGGATCCGGGCGGCCGTTGACGTCCTTGAAGGCCTCCGGTCCGTATTCGGCCATCCGTCGGGCCACCTCCTGCGTCTCGGCCAGGTGGATCAGGGAGTACGACTCCGGGTCCTCGGCGGTGCCCCGGATCACCCGGAGCAGCTGTTCGCGGGTGGTGTTCAGTCCGCCGGGCTCGGAGGGGCCGGGGAGGTCCTTGCTGAGGATGTCGTGGGTGTCGGTGATGTACTCGCTGATCATGTTGGCCATCGGACGGCGAAGCGCGGAGTACATGGCGTTCTCGTTGCCCGCCTTGTCCCCGCCCAGAGTGGAGAGTGCGGTATCCGTGATCCGCGTCATCGTCGCGTCGTGCGGGCGCACCGGTGGCTGGCCGGGGCCATGGCCGGTCGCGGCGGACTCCAGCATCTCCGCGAACATCCGGTGGGAGGTGTCGCGCAGGACGCTCTGGGGAAGCTTGCTCTCCTGGCCCTCGTCGAGCCAGTTACGCTCTTTGAGCAGGTAGACGAGGTTCTGGTTCTTGCTCGGGTCGAGGAATTCCTGGGTCGTGGCCACGTCGCCCTTCATCATCCTCAACAGTGGGGCCAGCGGGTCGCCCTTCTGGGGGTCGTTGACCCAGTTCGGACCCCACAGCTCCTCGCCCTTGACCTTGCTGGAGGCCTCGAAGTCGAGCAGGTCGGTGCCGACCCGGCGCACGAAGGCCTTGTCGAAGTCCCCCTTCGCCTCCATGAGCGAGGTCAGCGCCGGGTAGTTGTCGTTCCACCCGGCCGCCGAGCCGCCGGGGCGGCGGGCTGCCGCGAAGAGCCCGTCCTGCCACTCCTTGCCCATCCCGCCGTCGCGGGTGGCGCTGGCCAGGGCGACGGACAGGTTCTTGTAGACGTCCTGGTAGCCCGCGGCGTTGTGGTTGCCGTGGGCGAGGCCGTCGTAGACCTTGCTGTACTCCAGCAGGGCCTCGGGGCCGGTCTTGCCGCCGGCGTTGAGGCCGTTGAGCAGGGTGGTGGAGAAGTCCTTGTTCTCCGCGTTGGCGGCCATCAGGGCCTGCAACTGCTTGAGCTGGTCGTCGGAGAGGCTCCCGGCCTTGGACATCAGGTCCGTGGCCCGCTTGGCGTCGGCGACCGGGCCGGCGCCGTACGGGGCGGCGTTGAAGGCGGTGGTGCTGGTGCCGATGTCACCCTGGAGGGCTGCGGTGGCCCGCTGGTCGGCGGCAGAGGCCTTCTCCACGGCCTTGCCGAGCCGGTCGGCGACCGCCTGGGCGTTGGCCCGGATGGTGCGTTCGGCCTCGGGGTCGTTCCTGGACTCCTTCGGCACGGTCCAGTTGACCGCACCGTCCGCGGTGACGCTCAGGGTGGTGTCGGCCTGGGCGTCGTGGAGTGCCGTGTCGAGGTCGCGGCGGGCGGCGGCGAAGTCCTCGGCGGCGGTCTTCATGATCGCGGCGAGGGCGGTGGCGACGGCCGAGGCCTGCTTGAAGTCGCCGTCGATGCCCTGCATCGCCTTGGTCGCCTCGTCGGCGGCGTCGCCCTTCCAGCCGGCCCGCTGGGCGGTGCTGGTGAGGTCCTTGGCGACCCGGCCGTCCATGGAGGTGAGGGCCTTGGCCACGCCGGCCCAGGCCTCGGCGGCCTCGTTCACCCCGGAGAAGTCGGCCTCGTGCAGTTCCTTGAAGGACACCATCTCTTCGTTCCCCCTTGCCTTCTACCGACCCGGGCGGAAGCCGGCGGCGATGGCGGCTTCGTTGGACCGGTAGTACTGCTGCGTCCGGTCGAGGTTGTTGGCGGCGCTGCCGAGCTTGCCGTGCAGGGTCTTGCACTGCTGCAGCCAGCGTTCGGTGCTGCCGGTGAGGGCGCCGCCGAAGGAGAAGCCGCGGATCCTGGTCGACGCGGTGCTCGCGTACTCGGTGAGGCTGTGCGCGCCCGCGCCCGCCTTGCCGTTGGCGTTGTCGAGGTCGGTGGCGATCTGGCGGGCTATCGCGGCGGAGGCGGTGAGCTCGTACGGGGTGTCCAGCCGGGTGGTGGCCTTGCCGGGCGGCATGAGGGGGAGCGGCGGCACGGTGGTGTCGCTCGGCTGTGCCGGATTGGCGTACGGCGATTTCGCGGCGTACGTGGACACCGGGCCCGGCATCGGGTCCTTGGCCGGTGCGACCGGTCCCGTGACGAAGTTCGGGCTACCCATGTGCGGAAATCCTCCCCATTCGGCGATGCGGCCGCTCCCCTGCGGCATGACGACCGTACAGGGGGGCACTGTCAGTGCACTGACCCACCCTCCGTCATTCCGGATGCGCGGGGAGTGGCCGGGCTCAGCGGGGCCCGGCCGAGGGGGAATTGGCGGTTCGGCGCGTGGGCGGAGGTCTTGTTACTGGCGAGTCGCTTGCCTATCATCCCGAGTGTTACAGCTTTACTGTCAAACCCGTCGGGAAGGGTTCAGCTGCCAGTGGGTGACGCGAGCGGTGCGCCGGAGGCCGGGGGGCCGCTGGCGGGTGTGCGGGTGGTGGAGCTCGCCGGGATCGGGCCGGGGCCCTTCGCGGCGATGCTGCTGGGGGACCTCGGGGCGGACGTGGTGCGGGTGGACCGGCCGGAGCCCTCTCCGCTCGGCACCGATCCGGCGTACGACCTCAGCAACCGCAACAAGCGCTCGGTGCTGATCGACCTGAAGTCCCCCGAGGGCCCCGGGCGGGTGCTGGACCTGGTCGAGCGGGCGGACCTGCTGATCGAGGGCTACCGGCCCGGTGTCGCGGAGCGCCTCGGCGTCGGGCCGGAGGCGTGCCTGGCGCGCAACCCGGCGCTGGTGTACGGGCGGATGACCGGCTGGGGGCAGCACGGCCCCCGGGCGGCGACCGCCGGGCACGACCTCGGGTACGCGGCGGTCGCCGGGGTGCTCGGGATGGTGGCCGCGCCGGGCGGGGCCGAGGAGGCCCCCGGCATCCCGGCCAACCTGCTGGGCGACTACGCGGGCGGCTCGCTCTACCTGGTCGTCGGCCTGCTCGCCGGTCTGCACCACGCCCGGGCCACCGGCACCGGCCAGGTGGTGGACGCCGCGATCGTGGACGGCGCGGCGCACCTCGGCAGCATGCTGTGGGGCCTGCTGGCGGCCGGTCACTGGCAGGACCGCCGGGGCGTCAACCTGCTGGACGGCGGCGCGCCGTTCTACGCGCTCTACCGGGCGGCCGACGGCGGGCACCTGGCCGTCGGCGCACTGGAGCCGCGCTTCTACGCCGAGTTCGCCCGGCTGCTGGAGCTGGGCCCGGACGCGCCCGGCCAGTACGACCCGGCCCGCTGGCCCGAGCTGCGGGCCCTGATCGCCGCCCGCTTCGCCACCCGGACCAGGGCCGAGTGGGAGGCCGTCTTCGCGGGCTCGGACGCCTGCGTGGAGCCGGTGCTGACGATGCGTCAGGCCGCCGTGGACGGCCACCTGTCGGCGCGCGGGACGTACGTCGAGGCGGACGGCGTCACCCAGCCCGCCCCGGCCCCGCGCTTCTCCGCGACCCCCGGCGCCCTGCGCCGCCCGCCGGCCCGGCCGGGCGCGGACACCGGCGAGGTGGCCCGCGACTGGGGCGTCCCCTCCCTCGATCCCGACGTCGCCTCCCCGGAACCCGGCGCCCCGCCCCGCGACCCCGGCGCCCCCTCCCCGGAGCCCGGCGCCCCGCCACTCGGCCCCGGCGCCCCGTCCCCCAACCCTTCGGCAGAGCAAGGAGAGTAGCGTTGCAGCGCGAGATCTTCACCGAGCAGCACGACGACTTCCGGGCCACCGTGCGGGCCTTCCTGGCCAAGGAGGTGCTGCCGCACTACGACCGCTGGGAGAAGGCCGGCATCGTCGACCGCTCCGCCTGGCTCGCGGCCGGCCGCCAGGGCCTGCTCGGCCTCGCCGTCCCCGAGGAGTACGGCGGCGGCGGAACCCCGGACTTCCGCTACGCCGCGGTGCTGGCCGAGGAGTTCGCCCGGGCCGGCGCCTCCGGCCTGGCGATCGGCCTGCACAACGACATCATCGGCCCGTACCTCACCTCGCTCGCCACCGAGGAGCAGAAGCGCCGCTGGCTGCCCGGCTTCTGCTCGGGCGAGCTGATCACCGCGATCGCGATGACCGAGCCCGGCACCGGATCCGACCTCCAGGGCATCCGCACCCAGGCGGTCGACGAGGGGGACCACTACCTGCTCAACGGCGCCAAGACCTTCATCTCCAACGGCATCCTCGCCGACCTGGTGATCGTGGTCGCCCGCACCACCCCCGAGGGCGGCGCGCACGGGCTGAGCCTGCTGGCCGTCGAGCGCGGAACGCCCGGCTTCGAGCGCGGCCGCAACCTCGACAAGATCGGCCAGAAGGCCCAGGACACCGCCGAGTTGTTCTTCGAGGACGTCCGGGTGCCGAAGGAGAACCTGATCGGCGAACTCAACGGCGGCTTCGTCCACCTGATGCAGAACCTCGCCCAGGAGCGGCTCACCATCGCCGCCGCGGCGATCGCCGGCGCCGAGTACCTGGTCGAGATCACCACCGACTACGTCAAGCAGCGCGAGGCCTTCGGCCGTCCGCTCGCCAAGCTCCAGCACGTCCGCTTCGAGATCGCCGAACTGGCCACCGAGTGCGCCGTCACCCGGGCCTTCGTGGACCGCTGCATCACCGAGCACAACCGCTGGGCGCTCACCCCGGCGGACGCCTCGATGGCCAAGTGGTGGGCCACCGAGCTGCAGAAGCGCACCGCCGACCGCTGCCTCCAACTGCACGGCGGCTACGGCTACATGAGTGAGTTCCCGGTCGCCCGGGCGTTCACCGACGGCCGCATCCAGACCATCTACGGCGGCACCACCGAGATCATGAAGGAGATCGTCGGCCGTTCCCTCCTCGGCTGACCTTCCACCCCCGAGCTTTCGGGCGACCCCGCCCACCCCCTGCCCCGAAACCCGCTGAAAGGCGTTCCACCGTGACCACCGAAGCGTACGTCTACGACGCGATCCGCACCCCGCGCGGCCGGGGCAAGGCCTCCGGCTCGCTGCACGGCACCAAGCCGATCGACCTGGTCGTCGGACTGATCCACGAGCTGCGCAACCGCTACCCCGGGCTGGACCCGGCCGCGATCGACGACATCGTGCTCGGCGTGGTCAGCCCGGTCGGCGACCAGGGCTCCGACATCGCCCGGATCGCCGCCATCGCGGCCGGCCTGCCCGACACCGTCGCCGGCGTCCAGGAGAACCGCTTCTGCGCCTCCGGTCTGGAAGCCGTCAACCTGGCCGCCGCCAAGGTCCGTTCCGGCTGGGAGGACCTCGTCCTGGCCGGCGGCGTGGAGTCGATGTCCCGGGTGAAGATGGCCTCCGACGGCGGTGCCTGGTTCGCCGACCCGATGACCGCCTACGAGACCAATTTCGCCCCGCAGGGCATCGGCGCCGACCTCATCGCGACCATCGAGGGCCTCTCCCGCACCGACGTGGACGCCTTCGCCGCCGAGTCCCAGGCCCGCGCCGCCAAGGCCCAGGCGGACGGCCTGTTCGACCGCTCGGTCGTCCCGGTGCGCGACCGCAACGGCCTGGTCGTGCTGGAACGCGACGAGTTCATCCGCCCCGGCACCACCGTCGAGACCCTGGCCGGCCTCAAGCCCTCCTTCGCCGCCATCGGCGAGGCCGGCGGCTTCGACGCCGTCGCCCTCCAGAAGTACCACTGGGTCGAGGCCATCGACCACGTCCACCACGCGGGCAACTCCTCCGGCATCGTGGACGGCGCGGCGCTGGTGGCCATCGGCAACCGCGAGGTCGGCGAACGGTACGGGCTGCGCCCGCGCGCCCGGATCGTCTCCGCGGCCGTCTCCGGCTCCGAGCCGACCATCATGCTCACCGGCCCCGCCCCGGCCACCCACAAGGCGCTCGCCAAGGCCGGGCTCACCGCCGCCGACATCGACCTGGTCGAGATCAACGAGGCCTTCGCCGCGGTCGCGCTCCGCTTCATCCGCGAACTCGGCTTCCGCCACGACCAGGTGAACGTCAACGGCGGCGCGATCGCGCTCGGCCACCCGCTCGGCGCCACCGGCGCGATGCTGCTCGGCACCGTGATCGACGAACTGGAGCGGCGCGACCTGCGCTACGGCCTGATCACCCTCTGCGTGGGCGGCGGCATGGGCATCGCCACCATCGTCGAGCGCATCTGAGCCAGCCCGTCGCCCGCCGCCACCCTTCCCGGGACACGCGGGGCGTGGCACCTCCTCCGCAGACCGGTAGACCTGGAGACCGTGAACCCATGAGCGACACCACCACCATCCGCTGGGAGCAGGACCAGGACGGCGTGGTCACCCTCGTCCTCGACGACCCCGCCCAGTCCGTCAACACCATGAACGAGGCCTTCGCCGCCGACTTCGAGACCGTCGTCGCGCGGCTGGCTGCCCTGGCGTCCTCGGACGCGCTGCGCGGCGTGGTGATCACCTCCGGCAAGAAGACCTTCTTCGCCGGGGGAGACCTGCGGATGCTCTCCGCCGCCCGCCCCGAGGACGCCGCGGCCGTCTTCGAGAAGTCGATGCGGATCAAGCGCTCGCTGCGCACGCTGGAGACCCTCGGCAAGCCGGTCGTCGCCGCCCTCAACGGCAGCGCGCTCGGCGGCGGTCTGGAGATCGCCCTCGCCTGCCACCACCGGATCGCGCTGAACACCCCCGCCGGCCGGATCGGCCTGCCCGAGGTGACCCTCGGCCTGCTGCCGGGCGGCGGCGGCGTGGTCCGTACGGTCCGCCTGTTCGGCATCACCGACGCCCTGCTGAAGTTCCTGCTCCAGGGCCGCCAGTACCGTCCGGCGCAGGCGCTGGAGCACGGACTGGTGCACGAACTGGTCGACACCCCCGAGGAGCTGGCCGCCCGGGCGCGCTCCTGGATCGAGGCCAACCCGAGCGCCGTCCAGCCCTGGGACGTCAAGGGCTACCGGATCCCCGGCGGCACCCCGGCCACCCCGGCCTTCGCCGCCAACCTCCCCGCCTTCCCGGCCAACCTGCGCAAGCAGCTGAACGGCGCGCCCTACCCGGCCCCGCGCAACGTCCTGGCCGCCGCCGTGGAGAGCGCCCAGGTGGACGTCGACACCGCGATGGCCGTCGAGGCCCGCTACTTCACCGAGCTGGTCTGCGGACAGACCAGCAAGAACATGATCCAGGCGCTGTTCTTCGACATGCAGGCGGTCAACTCCGGCGCCGGACGCCCGAAGGACGTCGAGAAGCGGCCGGTCCGCAAGGTCGCGGTGCTCGGCGCCGGGATGATGGGCGCGGGCATCGCCTACGCCTGCGCCAAGGCCGGCATCGACGTCGTGCTCAAGGACGTCAGCGTCGAGGCCGCCGAACGCGGAAAGGCCTACTCCGAGGGGCTGCTGAACAAGGCCGTCGCGCGCGGGCGCTCCACCGAGGCCGGGCGCGACGAGCTCCTGGCCCGGATCACCCCCACCGCCGAGGCCGCCGACCTGGCCGGCTGCGACGCGGTGATCGAGGCCGTCTTCGAGAACACCGAGCTCAAGCACAAGGTGTTCCGGGAGATCGAGGGCGTGGTCGACGCCGACGCGCTGCTCTGCTCCAACACCTCCACCCTGCCGATCGGCGTGCTCGCCGAAGGCGTCGAGCGCCAGGGCGACTTCATCGGGCTGCACTTCTTCTCGCCGGTCGACAAGATGCGGCTGGTCGAGATCATCCGCGGCCCGCGGACCGGGGACGAGGCGCTGGCCCGCGCCTTCGACCTGGTCCGGCAGATCGACCGGACCCCGATCGTGGTCAACGACTCGCGCGGCTTCTTCACCTCGCGGGTGATCGGCCAGTTCCTCAACGAGGGCGTCGCCATGGTCGGCGAGGGCGTCCACCCGTCCAGCATCGAGCAGGCCGCCGCCCAGGCCGGCTACCCCGCCAAGGTGCTCTCCCTGATGGACGAGCTCACCCTCACCCTGCCGCGCAAGATCCGGGACGAGTACCGGCGCTCGGTCGAGGCCGTCGGCGGCACCTGGACGCCGCACCCGGCGGACGCGGTGGTCGACCGGATGGTCGACGAGTTCGGCCGCCCCGGACGCAGCGGCGGCGCGGGCTTCTACGAGTACGGCGAGGACGGCAGGCGCGGGCGGCTCTGGCCGGGGCTGCTGGAGCACTTCCCCGCAGGGGCGGCGGACGTCCCCTTCGAGGACCTCAAGGAGCGGATGCTGTTCAGCGAGGCGCTGGACTCGGTGCGCTGCCTGGAGGAGGGCGTGCTGACCTCGGTCGCCGACGCCAACGTCGGCTCGATCCTCGGCATCGGCTTCCCGGCCTGGACGGGCGGCGTGTTCCAGTACATCAACGGCTACGAGGGCGGCCCGGCCGGCTTCGCGGCCCGCGCCCGCGAACTCGCCGCCGCGTACGGCGAGCGGTTCGCGCCCCCGGCGCTGCTGGAGCGGGTGGCGGCCGAGGGACGGACCTTCACGGACTGACCCGACGCCCTGCTCGGATCCCGGTGGGGCCGTGCGCCGCACGGCCCCACCGGGCCTCCGCCCCTACCCGTACCCCTATGCCTGTACCTGCTCCTGGGCCTGTTCCTGTTCCTGGGCCTGCTCCTGCCCTTGCTCCTGGCGCAGTTCCTCGCCCAGTTCCTCCCGCAGGTACCGCTGGAAGGCCGTGACCAGCGCCTGCGCCACCATCGGCTGAATGTGGTCCGTCAGCGCCCGCATCCGGGCCAGCTCCTGGGGCGCGGGCTCGCTCTCCCGGTACGGCTTCCACACCGTCTCGCGGAACAGCCGCTGCAGCTCCCGGGCCGTCGCCCGGCTGTGCTCCACCACCACCGACCGGGCGGCCAGCAGCGTCTCCAACGGGATCGGCACGTCCAGGATCCGCACGCCCAGCGGCAGCAGTCCGGGATCCACCCGGAACACCTCCGGATCCGCCGTCCGCTCCAGCGCCCCCATCGCGGCGAGCCGCCCGACCTGCTCCTCCGTCAGCCCCCGCCCGGCCCGCCGCTCCAGCTGAGCCCTGGTGGCCTCCTCCGGGGCCTCCGGCGTCCAGGACGCCACCAGCGCACGGTGGATCGCCAGGTCCAGCGGTGAGCTGTCCTGCGGCAACCGCGCCAGGTACCGCTCGATCGCCGCCAGCGTCAGCCCCTGCCGCTGCAACTCCTCGATCAGCTCCAGCCGGTCCAGGTGCGCGGCCCCGTACAGCCCCACCCGCCGCGGCCCCAGCTCCGGCGGCGGCAGCAGCCCCTTCGTCCCGTAGAACCGCACCGTCCGCACCGTCACTCCGGCCCGCGCCGCCAGCTCGTCCACCGTCAGCCGCAACCCGACCCCCACTCCGCCGTGCTCCCCCACCCGCCGCCTCCCGCGCTGGCACACTCCTGCTGTGACAGCAGCAGTGTGACAGTGCCCGTCGCCCCGGGTCCATCGGTGCACCGGCTCAGGAGGACGGCCGGCGTCCGGTGGCGAGGCCGCGGGCGCAGCGGCGGAGCAGGTCGTGGGGGTAGGCGCAGCGGCGGGGCGCGGGGGAGACGAGCAGTCCGACGTCCACCAGCGCCTCGGTGAGCACGCTCTCTCCGCCTCGGGGCGCTGCCGGCGATCCGCTACGTGATGTCGGTCGTGTCGACCGTGTCGGTCCTGCCGCCGCTCCGACGGCGCTGGGCCGACGGGTCCCTCCGGCCCGGGCACCCCGCGTGGGGCCCGGGCCGGAGGGCTGCCGGTGGGGAGCATCGGTGCGGTGCGGACTCCGCGCCGCGGGGGTCAGGCGAGGGCGGCGTGGTGGCGGCGGGTGACTTCGGGGTGGGCCCTGGTGTAGCCCTTCCACTCGTTGAGGCCGAAGTCGGCGAAGAGCGGGTTGGCCGGGTCCTCGGTGGCGCCGGGGGCGTGGTGGGCGAGCGGGAAGTCGAGCGGCTCGATGTGGGCGTCGAGGCGGGGGTTGTAGAAGAACGGCACCGAGAAGCGCTCGCGGGCGCCGGGCGGGCTGACCACGCGGTGGCTGGTGGCCTTGAGGTAGCCGTCCGTGGCCACCTCCAGCAGCTCGCCGAGGTTGACGACGAAGGCGCCGTCGAGCGGCGGGACGTCCAGGAAGGTGCCGTCCGCGCGCTCGACCTGGAGGCCGCCGACGGTGTCCTGCAGCAGCAGGGTGATGAAGCCGTAGTCCTTGTGGGTGCCGACGCCCTGACCGGTGCCGTCCGGGGCGCTGCCGGGGTAGCGGACCAGCTTGAGGCGCAGGTGGGGGTGGCCCGCGAAGGCCTCGTCGTAGAAGTCGGGGCGGGCGCCGATCGCGGTGAGCAGCTCGTGCAGCAGGCGGCGGGCGACCCCGCCGAGGTGGTCGATCCAGCCGAGCGCGGCGGTGCGCAGCTCGGGGAGCGCCTCGGGCCACTGGTTGGGCCCCTCCAGCCACCAGTACGGGGGCTCGCCGGTGCCGGGGACGTGCGGGGGCAGCTCGGCGCCGATGTCCAGCTGGTCGCGCCAGTCCTGGCTGCCGCCGGTGCGCTCGTCGCCGGTGCGGGTGTAGCCCCGGTAGTGGGGGGAGTTGAGGTTGCTCACGGCGAGCCGGTCGGCCTCGGGGAGTGCGAAGAAGGCGCGCATGGCCCGGGCGAGTGCGGTGGTCTCGTCCGGGGTGACACCGTGGCCGACGAGCTGGAAGAAGCCGACGCCGGTGGCCGCGTCGCGGAGCTCGTCGTGCAGGCGGCGACGGTCCTCCGGGCTGCCGTCGGCGAGCGACAGGTCGATCACCGGGAGGGCGTCCGCCGGGGCGGAGTCGGTGCCGGTCTCGGATATGGGCGTGTACTGCTGCGTCATGTGTGACATCCGCTGGGTCTCGTCCCGGCTGGTCCCGGTGGTCGACCGGGGACGGCGGGAGCAGCGCCTGGTGCGGCGGGTGCTCGGGGAGCCGGGAGGTGGTGGCGGCCGGGCAGGGGCCGCCGGTGAGGGTGGGTGGCGCGAGGTTCAGCCGGAGCGTCGACAGGACATGGTCGTCACGCGGAGCAGGTCCACGTGGCGGCGGCGAACAAGGATGAGCACCTCACCAGCCTAATTGACCCGTTCTGCAGCAGGCGAGCCCCGTGCGGCGGAGGGCCACTCACCACTTGTCGGTGATCTATCAAGTTGTGCGGGGTCGATGCCGGAGCGCGGGCGATGGCGGCTCCTTTCAGGAGTTGTTGAGGTAGGCCAGGACGGCCAGGACCCGACGGTTGTCGTCATCGGAGGGCTGGAGGTCGAGCCGGACGAAGATCGACGCGGTGTGCTTGGCGACCGCCCGCTCGGTGATCACCAGCTGCTGGGCGATCGCCGCGTTGGACCGGCCCTCCGCCATCAGCGCCAGCACCTGCCGCTCGCGCGGCGAGAGGGTGGAGACCGGGCCGGCCGAGGAGTTGTGGGTGAGCAGTCGGGTGATCACCTCCGGATCCATGACGGTGCCGCCCTGGGCGACCCGCCGGACGGCGTCGATGAACTGGGTGCCGTCCATCACCCGGTCCTTGAGCAGGTAGCCGATCCCGCCGGTGCTGCCGGCGAGCAGCTCGCGCGCGTAGAGCTGCTCCACGAACTGCGACAGCACCAGGACGGGCAGGCCCGGGTGGGCCCGGCGGGCCGCGAGCGCGGCCCGCAGGCCCTCGTCCGTGAAGCCCGGCGGCAAGCGGACGTCGACCACGGCGATGTCGGGGCGGTCCGCGGCCACCGCGGAGAGCAGCTGCTCTCCGTCCTCCACCGCCGCGGTGACCTTCATGCCGTTGGCCTCCAGCAGCCGGGTCAGGCCGTCCCGGAGGAGGAAGAGGTCTTCGGCGATGACAACGCGCACGGGATCTCCAGGTTCACAATGGTCGGCCCGCCGGACGGGCTGCTGATCGCGAGCACCCCGTCGAAGGCGGCCAGTCGGCGTTCGGTTCCGCTGAGGCCGGTTCCCCGGGACGGGTCGGCGCCGCCGCGCCCGTCGTCGGTGACCGATATCCGCAACAGTCCGTCACTGTGCCCTATCTCGATCCACACCTGCGAGGCCCCGGCATGCTTGACCACGTTGGCCAGCAGCTCCGTCACCGCGAAGTAGGCCGCCGACTCCACCGGGGCGGATGCCCGGCCGGGCAGGTCGCCGCTGAAGCCGACCGGCAGCGGCATGTCCAGCGCCGTCGCCCGAACCGCGTCGGCCAGGCCGCGGTCGGCGAGCACCGGGGGGTGGATGCCGCGGACCAGGTCCCGCAGTTCGCCCAGCGCCTTCACCGAGGACAGCCGGGCCTCGGCCAGCAGCGGCCCGAGGGCGTCCGGATCGTCCTTCAGCTGCTCGGCCACGGTCAGCAGCATGCCCAGGGCCACCAGCCGGGCCTGCGCCCCGTCGTGCAGGTCCCGTTCGATCCGGCGCAGCTCGGCCGCGCCGGCGTCGATGGTGTCCGCCCTGGTCCGCGCGAGGTGGCTGACCCGGCGGGCGAGCTCGGCCCGCCGGGAGGGCCCGAGCAGGGCCCGGGCGGCCTTCTCGTGGAAGCGCAGGACCGGTGGGGCGGCCCACAGCACGGCCAACGGGGCGACGGTCAGACCCATCCCGTAGACGACGCCCAGGGCGAAGAACCGGCCGTTCCGGCCGAAGACCTCCAGGGCGACCGGGGTCAGCAGGACGATCGCGGCGGTGAGCAGCACGGCGGCGCCGGTGAGCAGGGTCCAGGCGATGTCCCGCCAGGTCGCCGGGTCGGTGAGCCAGCCGCCGGTGCGCAGCCGTCGCCAGGGCCCGGCCCCGACCGGCCGACGGTACGGCACCGGGATCGGCCGCCCGCTCCACTTCCCGACCGTCCGCCTGCTCTCGGTCGCGACCCAGCGGGCCCCGAACAGCCCGAGCACCAGCAGCGAGGGCGCCAGCCAGAGCGAGCCGGACCGGCCGCCGGGCGCGGCACCCCCGTAGAGGTGCGTCGCCATCAGCGCTATCGTCCCCGGGGCGAACAGCGCGGCGCCGACCGCCCGGCCGCCGCCCCCGGTGGCCCAGCAGAGCGCCCAGAGGGCGACCGGCCCCATCGGCACCAGCAGGATCAGCGGTCCGCCCGGGTGGAGGTCCAGGGGATCGTCCGGTCCGAACAGCGCGGAGGCCAGCAGGACCGGCCCCGCCAGCAGCGCGAGGAAGCCCGTCACGGCCAGCGTCGCCGCGTACCAGGCCCGCACTCCGTCCGCGCACGCCCGGCCGACCCTCAGGGCCAGTTCTTCCAGCACTCCCGCGTTCATGACGCGCCCCCTCTCCCTTCCGCGGCCCCCGTCCGGGGACCTCGGAGCCGCGGGCCCGGAGCGGCGGACCCGAAGCCGTCGCCCCGAAGCCCCGCGGACCCCGGTTCCGATCTTTCGACGGGTCAGTCTGCCCGTCCGGGTCGCCCGGCGCTCTAGGCCTGAACACCCAGTTCGGGGTGTATCTGGATACACCCCGCAGAGGCCGTCCAGACGGCTGTCGGCACCCCGCCGCGGATTCGTAGCGTCATGTCCCGTCAGCCGGCCCGGGGTTCCCGGGGCCGGACCCCGAACCGTGGAGGGCCCGTGAACGCGCCGATCATCCGGATCCGCGGCGTCAGCAAGACGTACGAGCGATCCGACGCCGCCCGTCCCGCCCTGGCCGGGCTCGACCTGGAGGTCCGGGCCGGCGAGGCGCTGGCCGTGCTCGGCCGCTCGGGCAGCGGCAAGTCCACCCTGCTGAACCTGGTCGCCGGCCTCGACCGCCCGAGCGAGGGCGAGGTGGAGGTGGACGGCGTCGCCGTGCACCGGCTCGGCGAGGCCGCGCTGGCCGAGTACCGGCGGGCGCGGATCGGCATGGTGTTCCAGTTCTTCAACCTGCTGGACGACCTGACCGCGGAGGACAACGTGCTGCTCCCGGCCCAGCTCGCGGGGATGCGGCGGGAGCCGGCCCGGGCCCGGGCCGGGGAACTGCTGGAGCGGCTGGGAGTGGCCCGGCACGCCAAGGCCTTCCCCGGCCGGCTCTCCGGCGGCGAGCGCCAGCGGGTCGCGGTGGCCCGGGCGCTGATGAACCGTCCGCCGCTGCTGCTGGCCGACGAGCCCACCGGAGCGCTGGACACCGCCTCGGCCGCCGACGTCCGCGACCTGCTGCGCGGGCTCAACGCGGAGGGCCAGACGATCCTGCTGGTCACGCACGACACCGCGCTCGCCGACGCCTGTGCCGACCGGACGATCGAACTGCTCGACGGCCGGCTGGTCCGGGACACGGCGGCCGCGCCGGCGCCGGGCGGTGGCCGATGAGCGCGCTCGGCAAGGTGGTGCGCGCCGGGGTCGGCCGCCGGCGGGTGCAGACACTGGTGATGGTGCTCACCACGATGGTGTCCGTGACGGCGTGCATCCTCGCGCTCGGGCTGCTGGTCGCCGCCCAGGGCCCCTACCAGCGCTCCTTCGCGGACCAGCGCGGCGCCCACCTCGGCGTGCTGTACGACGGGGAGAGAGCGAGCCCCGCCCAGCTCGCCGCGACGGCCCACGCGCCCGGCGTGACGGCCACGGCCGGCCCCTACCAGGCGGTGACCGTCCAGCCGCGCTCCGGCCCCGACACCCGGATCCCGCCGGCCGGGAGCCCGCTGCCGCCGATGACGCTGGTCGGCCGTGCCCAGGACGGCCCACTGGACGGCCTGCGGATCACCAAAGGCCGCTGGATCGCGGGCCCCGGTGAGGTGGTGTTCCTGGACGGGCGCTCCCCGCTGGCGGTCGGCGACAGCATGGAGTTCCCGGACCGGCCGGGGCACCCGACGCTCAAGGTCGTCGGCCTGGCGGCCTCGGTCTCCTGGAGCGCGGACGGCTGGGTCGCCCCGGAGCAGGTGGCCGGGCTGGCGGCGCCCGGCACGGCGCCCGCGGTCCAGTACCTCTACCGCTTCGCCCACGCCGACGACGACGCCGAGGTGGCCGCGGACCGCGCCGCGCTGGCCGCCACCGTCCCCGGTGACGCGCTCGCCGCGGTCACCTCCTACCGGCCCGCCCGGGAGGAGGCGAACCGGACGGCCTCGACCTTCGTCCCGTTCGTCACGGCCTTCGGGGTGCTCGGGCTGGCCATGTCGGTGCTGATCATCGGTGTCGTGGTCAGCGGGGCCGTCAGTGCCGCCACCCGGCGGATCGGCATCCTCAAGTCCCTGGGCTTCACGCCCGCCCAGGTGGCACGCGCCTACGTCGGCCAGGCGCTGATCCCCGCCGGGCTCGGCACGGCGCTCGGCGTGCTCCTCGGAAACCTGCTCTCCGTACCGGTCCTCGGGCTGGCCCACAAGGCCCTGCGCGGCGGGCTGCTCGGCATCCCGGTCTGGGTGGACGCCGTGGTCGCGGCGGCGGCGCTTGCGGCCGTGGCGGGCACCGCGGTGGTACCGGCCCTGCGGGCCGGGCGGTTGCGGACGGTGGAGGCACTCGCGGTCGGCCGGACGGCTCCCGGCGCCAAGCGGGCGGCCGCCCGCCGCACGGCCGGCGGGGCGGGGGCGGCGGGTCCGCTGTCCCGGGCGCAGGACCTGATCGGCCGGCTGCCGGTACCACGTGCGTTCAGCCTCGGGCTGGCCTCCCCGCTCAACCGGCCGGGCCGCTCGGCGACCACCGGTGCCGCCGTGGTGCTCGGCACGGTCGGGGTCACCCTCTGCGTCGGTCTGACGCTCTCGCTGAGCTCCATCCAGGAGGGCCTGGCGGCCGACCGCGCGGGCAAGGTGGTGGTCCAGGTCCCGATCGAGGGCGCCGCGCAGCCCGTCGACCACGTGGACGAGGCGGCCGTGGCCGAGGCCGTCGAGTCCCGGCCGGGCACCCGCGCCTGGTACAGCACCGCCCCGGCCCCGGTCGCCCTGGCCGGGAACACCGGGCGCTCCGAGGTGGTCGCGTTCAGCGGCGACGCCTCCTGGAGCGGCTTCCAACTGGTCTCCGGCCGCTGGTTCCACGGCCCCGGCGAGGTGGTGGTGGCCGCCGCCTACCTGCGGGCCAACGAGGCGAAGGTCGGTGACACCGTCACACTCACCGACCACGGCCGCAGCACCCCGGCGAAGATCACCGGCGAGGTCATGACCACCCACGACGTGGTGTTCACGGACCGGGCCACGCTGGCGCCGCTCGGTGGCGCGATCCACGCCGAGGCGCTCGCCTTCCACGTCGACCTCACCCCGGGCACCGACGCGCAGTCCTACGCCGACGGGCTGGACCAGGCCGTGAAGCCGATGGGCCTGGGCGCCGAACCCGGCGGGGAGGACCTCAACATCGTGGTGCTGGCGATGAACACCCTGGCGGGCGTGCTCACACTGCTGCTCTCCGTGGTGGCGGGGCTCGGGGTGCTCAACACCGTGCTGCTGGACACCAGGGAACGGGTGCACGACCTCGGGGTGCTCAAGGCGCTCGGGATGGCGCCCCGGCAGACGGTCGGCATGGTGCTCACCTCGGTCTGCGGCAGCGGGCTGGCGGCCGGATTGATCGGAGTCCCGATCGGTGTCCTGGTGCACCACCAGGTGATGCCCGCGATGGCCAGGGCCGCCGGAATCGGGGTGCCGGACGCCGACCTCGCCGTGTTCGCCCCGCCGGTGGCGGGGCCGCTGATACTCGGCGGCCTGGTGCTGGCCCTGCTCGGCGCCGCCCTCCCGGCCACCTGGGCGGCCCGCACCCGGACGGTCACGGCGCTGCGCACGGAGTGACAAGGAGAAAGGACCAGGAGCGGAGCCACCCGGCGTCCGGCCCGGTCCGGGAGCCCCCCGTAAGGCTCCCGGACCGGACCGGACCGGGTTGGGCCAGGCCGGGTCGGTCCGGCCCGACCCGGCTCAGGACAGCCGCGCCGCCGCGTACGCCTCCATGGCGGCACGCTGGTACGCGGCCAGGCCCGGGGCGATGGCCTCGTACGCGGCGCTCCACTGCTCGTTCTCGGTGCAGGAACGGGCGATCGCCAGGTACTCCTCGGTCGGAACCGAACGGATGGTGCGGAGCTGCTGGTACTCCTCGTCGATCGTGCTCTGCACGGGCTCGGCGTCGGCCGGGTGGCCGGCCGCCAGCAGCTCCGCCAGGTGGATCATGCGGGCGGTCCGCTCGCGCTGTCCGGCCTCGATCTCGGCCGGAGACATCGCGGCGGTCGCGCGCCGAGCCGCCTCGGCGTGCTCGGGGAAGTCGCGCAGGCTCGCGTCGACGTCGTCGGGCTGGATGCCCTCGAACAGGTTCTCGGGGCGGTTGATGGTCATGGGCGTGCCGTCCTTCCGGGAGCGTTCCAGGTCGGCGATCGTGCGGGAAACAGTGGTGGCCAGGGCGTCGAGCCGGTCGCGCTCGGCGACCAGCCGGCGGCGGTGGCCCCGCAGGGCCTCCAGCTCGTCCACCTGATCGCCCAGGATCCGGGCGATCTCGGTCAGCCCCACGCCCAGTGCCCGCAGTACCAGGATCTGTTGCAGCTGGAGCAACTGCCGTTCCTCGTAGTAGCGGTGGCCGTTGGAGCCGATCCAGGCCGGGGGCAGCAGTCCGATCTCGTCGTAGTGCCGCAGCGTCCTGGCGGTCACGCCGGACATCCGGGCCACATCGGCGATGGGCCAGGCCATGGCCGCCTCCCTCGTTCTCCACGTCCCCACGTTCGCGTGGACCGGGGCCGGTTCTCCGGCCCTGGTCACGACGGTAGAAGCTGCCGCTGCGGCAGCTTCAAGCCCGAGACTCCCGCCGGTTTGCCCGCTGCCGCACACCGCCGCACACCGCCGTGCGCCGCCTGTGCCTCTCTGCCTCGCCGGGCCACGCCTCGCCGAACCAGTCCAGGGACTGCCCGTGCGGCCCGGTGAAGGCCACCGGCCGCTCGTCCAGCGCGAGCGCGAACAGTCCGGAGGCGGCCGGGGCCGGGCGGGGGAGGCGTCGGGCGACGGTCGGCAGCACGGAAACCGCCTCGTTGGAGATCCAGTGCCCGGGCAGCTCGCGCATCGTCGCCGCGAACTCCTCCCGCTCCTCCGGCGACAGGTACGCGAGCACCGCGCTGTGGAACACCACCGGCGTCGACCCCGCCGGGGCCCGAGCCACCAACTCACCCACCGTCGCGTTGAGATCGCCGCGCACCAGCAGCGGCGGTTCGGCCCGGGCGACCTGGACGGCGCCGCGCAGCCGGTCCAGCCGGTGGGCCTGCTCGGGCCAGACCAGCGACTCCAGCCAGCGCACGTCCTCCTCGGCCCGCACATCCAGCGGATTGAGGTCGATCCCGGCCCGCCACACCACCTCGGGCGGCCGCTCCCGCAGGGATCCGGGGAGCGGTACCGGACCGCTCACCGCGCAGTCCAGCGTCACCGGGCTCGCCTCGGCGCCGAACTCGGCGACCGGGGTACCGGCCCGGCTGCCCCTGCCCCTGCCGCTGCCGCTCCCGCTCCGGTTCCCGCTCCCGCCCCCACTCCTGCGCCCGTCTCCGGCCACGTACCGGTACCGATACCGGTCCGGGTACAGGCAGAGTCCGGCCGAGGCGCCGACCTCGATCAGGGCGAGCGGCTGCGGCAGCGCGGCCAGCAGCGGCAGCAGGGTGGCGCAGCGGCCCGCCTCGTTGGTCTGCGTCCGCCGCTCCAGCATCGTCGCCGAGACCCCGGCCCAGTGCTCCGCCACCCAGCCGTGGAAGGCCGGCCAGCCCTCCGTCACCGGCCCGCCCAGGTGCCGGACCGCGCCGAACAACAGGTTCGGCTGCCGCTTCGCGATGGGCAGCCCGTCCAGCAGCGCACACAACTGCCGGTCCTCGGCGACGCGTTCGGCCAGCTCCTGGTAGATCGGCGAGTTGCCGTGCGCCTCCCTCTCCGCGAACGCGCGGTAGAGCTCCCCCGTATCGCTGCGCATCCCTCGCAGCTCCCTTCGACGCCTTCTCAAGTGATCGAATCGGCTCAGCCTACGCCCGGCCGGTCACCCCTCCCGCAGCGCGTCGACCGGGCCGCCACCCCTCCCGCCGCCCGCAGCGCGTCGACCGGCGGGCCAGTGCGCCAGCGCGTCGCCGGGCGCCCCGGCCACCGCCCGTCACCGGAGCCCGTCCGGGCGAAGCGCTCAGCCGAGCAGGCCGCCCATGTGCCCGTCCTCGGCGAGCAGTCGCCAGGAGCAGCCGGGCGAGGCGAACGCCTCCGGGTCGACGGTCTCCACCAGTCGGTCCACCACCGCGCTCAGCAGCGCCTGCGGATCGAACACCGCCCAGGTGTCCCGGGCCCGGCCGTAGTCCCAGCGGTCCCACTCGGCGCGCAGCCGCTCGTAGGTCCAGAGGGCGTAGAGCAGGGCGGACAGGTCGCGGTTCAGGTAGGCCTCGGGGTGGCCGTCGTCGTACCAGTCCGGCAGCTCCAGCCGGCCGGTGGCGCCGTCCAGGGCGATCGTGAGGTCGGTGGGCCAGTCCCCGAGGGCGAGGAAGTCCCGCTGGTACGGCCGTTCCTCCTCGCCGTCGAAGTACTCCGGGTACGCCTCGCCCATGGTGACCAGCGGTTCCTCGCACACCCCGAACATCGCCCCGCCCAGCGGCAGGCCGACCTCGGTCAGCAGCCGCCGGGTCGGCTCGTGCACGAGAGCTGCGGGCAGTTCCTCGGGCCGGAACCGGTGCACCCGGCCGGGGCCGCCGTCCTGGTCCGTCAGCGCCGCCAGCTCCGCCACCAGCTCCGGGGCCGTCTCGTACGCGGGCCCGCCCGGCCCGCCCGGCAGCGCGCCCCAGCCCAACGCCCCCACCAGCAGCGCGGTGCCCCAGTGCGGGGGCGGCGCGGACCCGTCGTCGAACAGCCCGGGATCGATCTCCCGCATCCGCCGCTCGGCCCCCGCCAGCACCTCGGCCACCACGGTGGGCCCGCGCCGCCCGTCCAGCGCCTCCGGCCGCCGGGCCCCCTCGGCCACCGCGTCCACCTCGCGCACCAGGCCCGCCAGCGCGGCCACGCCGGAGGCCAGCAGGTCGCGCCGCGGGCCACCGTTGTCCAGGAACACCTCGCCGGTCACCCCGTCCAGCAGCACCAGGCTCCCGCCGGCGGCGAACGGCGTGCAGTACTCCGTCTCCCCGAGGACGAACAGCCGCTCGGCCTCCGCCGGGAACGCCGTCAGCTCCCCGTCCCCGAGCGCCTCGAAGTCCAGGAAAGCCCCGGTCGCCGGAAGCCCCTCCCGCACCAGGAACTCCCGACTCCCCTCGTGCACCACCTCACCCGGCAGCTCCGCCGCCCGCACAAATCCCACGTGCCCCAACCCTTTCCCTGCCTGCCCCGTGACCCACAGACCCTAGCGGCCCGGCCCGACAACACCGAGGACTCCCGAGCGGGGGAGGGGTGCGGCGGCGGGTCGGTGTGAGCGGCCGGCCGGGGGCGGGGTGGTTCGGGTTGGTCGCCCGGGGCGCTCGCCGTGCGGGGGCGGAGGGGAGCGCGCCCGGGCGGCTCACGGCAGCGCGGCCCGGTCGACGTTCCAGTGCTCGGGCAGGTCCGCGTCGCAGAAGACGCAGGCGTAGTGCTCCTCGCGGACGAGGTTGCAACGGGCGCACCGGGGGCAGCGGCGGAAGACCACCGCGTGGGTGAAGGCGTCGGGGTGCGGCAGTCGGAGGCGGGCGAGGGCGGCGGCGACGGCGGGCCAGGACGTGGTGTCGGGGCAGTAGCCGGTGGAGTGGTTGCTGACCGTCTCGACCTCCCATCCGTCCGGTGACCGCCGGAACCCGATCTCCCCGGCGCTCAGCACCAACTTCCCGCCCGCACAGTCCACATGCTTGCTGCGGCGCGGAGTGAGCCGCAGCGCGCCGCCGAGGTCGACCACGAAGGTGAACGGTTCCGCGAGCTCCTCCGCCGACCGCCCCTCCACCCAGGCGGCGAACTCGCCTTCCGTCCGCACCAGTTGACCGCCACCGCCACCGCCACCGCCGGTGCCGTCACCCGCCGCCCACAACTCCGGCGGCCCCACGTACCGGTACGCCCTCCCGAAGCCGTCCGCCACCTCCGCCTCGATTCCGCGCCCGGCCAGCCGGGCCCGCCAGTACGCCATTTCGACGGCTGTCCCGTTGAGGCCGAAGTCCCGCAGCTCGTCGAGGAGTTCCCGCGCCTGCCGGAGTGTGATGTCCGCTCCTTCGCGGAGCGTCCGCAGTGCGGCCACCGGGTCGGTGAGCGGCCCGGTGAGCCGGAGCCGGGCCGGTCCGTGGGTGGTCAGCAGCGTCTCGCGGACGTCCTGGGGTGCGGCCTCCGGGCCCGCGTCCTCGCAGCAGGCGGCGCCGCACTGCGGGCAGAAACGCTCGGCGTCCCACCACAACTCCCGTCCGTGCAGGAGGAACTGTCCGAAGCTCCGGACCGCTTCGCCGCCGCAGTCCGCGCACCGGACGGTCACCCTCGCGCCCTGCTCCGTACCCGTCACGCCGGAGGTCCCCATGCCCGACACCCTAGGGAGCCGCGTCGCTGCCGCTCCACCCGGCCCGTAGAGTGCGGGGATGAAGCGCTACCTGCTGACCGGCACCCCGGGGGCCGGGAAGACGGCGATCCTGCGGTGGCTGGAGTGGGCGGGCCATCCGGTGGTCGAGGAGGCCGCGACGGACGTCATCGCGCTGCGGCAGGCCCAGGGCGAGCCGGAGCCGTGGACGGACCCGTCGTTCGTGGACGCG
Organism: Kitasatospora sp. NPDC057738; assembly: GCF_042798815.1. Classification (NCBI taxonomy): domain Bacteria; kingdom Bacillati; phylum Actinomycetota; class Actinomycetes; order Kitasatosporales; family Streptomycetaceae; genus Kitasatospora; species Kitasatospora sp. NPDC057738. The sequence continues at coordinate 70,820 of NZ_JBHVJT010000027.1, forward strand.
GTGGTCGACCTGCAGCGGCGGCGGCAGGAGGAGGCCGTCGGCCGGCCGGGGGAGGTGCGGTTCTTCGACCGCTCGCCGGTGTGCACGTACGCCCTGGCGGTGTACCTCGGCCATCCGGTGACCCGGGCCCTCACCCGGGAGCTCGACCGCATCCGGGAGGCGGGGGTGTACGAGCGGCGGGTGTTCTTCGTGGAGAGCCCGGGCTTCGTCACCCCGTCCGAGGCCCGGCGCATCTCGTACGAGGAGTCGCTGCGGTTCGAGCGGATCCACCGGGAGGCCTATGCCGGGTTCGGGTACGTGTGCGTCCCGATCGCCCCGGGGCCCCTCGCCGACCGGGCGGCGGCCGTGGTGCGGCACGTCGGCGCGGACGCGGCCCCGCACGAGAGCTGACGGCCCCGGCCCCCTCCGGCCCTCCGGCCCCCTCGGTCCCTCCGACTTTCCGTCCCCTCCGGCTCTCCAACCCCTCCGGCTCAGGCCAGGCCGCCGGCCTGCCGGGCCGCCTGCTCCACGCGGTCGTGGTGGGCCCGCCACCAGTCGGCGTCGCCGGGGGCGGTGTTGGCGCCGTCGGAGCGCTGGCCGGTGGCGCCGTCCACGAGTTCGCGGACCAGGTCGGCGTGTCCGACGTGGCGGTGGGTCTCGGCGATCATGTGGACGAGTACCCGGTGCAGGGTCTGTTCGTGTCCGGCGCCGAACGGGACCTTGCCGACGGCGTCCAGCGGCAGGGCCTCGATGGTGGCGTCGGAGTGTGCCCAGACCCGCCGGTAGCGCCCGGTGATCTCCTCGGTGCTCTCGTCCGCCCGCGCCCACAGGTCGCCGTTCGGCTCGGTCCCGCCGGTGATCCACACGGGGGCCGGTTCGGGGAAGGGGCGGCCGAAGGTGTCGCCGAAGTACAGGGCCTCGGCGCCGGTGACGTGCTTGACCAGGCCCAGCAGGTTGGTTCCGGTGGGGGTGAGCGGGCGGCGCAGGTCGTACTCGGAGAGGCCTTCGAGCTTCCAGAGCAGGGCGTCGCGGGCGTCCTGGATGTAGATCCGAAGGTCGGTCTTGTCATCTGTCACGGTCATGGGATCAGTCTGCTGATCACGGAATGCCTGTCCATCGATTTCCCGCCCCGCGAACTTCTGGCCAGGAGTCAACTCGTGTCAGGATCAACTCCGTTCGCCCGAGGCCGGATCCCTGGTCGAACCCCCGGCTACCCCCGGCCGCCCCGGCCGGATTTCCCGGCCGCCCCCGGCCGGACCCCTGGAGGAGCAGCCATGACGGACGACCCCTGGTCCTGGGACGAGACGCTGTTCGCCGGAACGGCCGCCCACTACACCCGCGGCAGGCTCCCGTACGCCCCCGGACTGGCGGAGGCGCTGGCCGAGGCGCTGGGGCTCGACGGGCGGGGGCGGCTGCTCGACGTGGGGTGTGGGCCGGGCACGCTGGCGCTGGGCCTGGCGCACCTGTTCGGCGAGGTCGTCGGAGTGGACCCGGACGCCGGGATGATCGCCGAGGCGCGCCGGGCCGGCGCCGCGGAGCCCAAGGCCACCTGGGTGCGGGCCCGGGCCGAGGAACTGCCGTCGGACCTCGGCACCTTCACACTGGCGACCTTCGGCCAGTCCTTCCACTGGATGGACCGCGACCTGGTGGCGGCGACCGTACGGCGCGTGCTGCGGCCCGGCGGCGCCCTGGCGCACGTCTCGGACCTGAAGGGCGAACCGCGGCCCACCGAGGGGCTGCCGCACCCGCCGGTCCCGTACGCCGCGATCGGCGAGCTGGTCCGGCACTACCTCGGCCCGGTCCGCCGCGCCGGGCAGGGACTGCTGCCGCACGGCACGCCGGGCGACGAGGCCGCCGTCCTCGCCCGGGCGGGCTTCACCGGCCCGCAGCGGATCGTCGTCCCGGGCGGGCGACCGCTGGAGCGCACGGCCGACGAGGCGGTCGCGGGCGTCTTCGCGCTCTCCTCCTCGGCCCCGCACCTCTTCGCGGAGCGCCGCCCGGCCTTCGAGTCGGACCTCCGCGGCCTCCTCGCCCGGACCTCGCCGCCGGGGCTCTTCTCGGAGCGGCAGCCGAGCAGCGAGGTGTTCATCTGGCGCACCGCAGAGGAGCGTTGACGGTCCGGGACGGGACACAGGACACAGGACACGGGACACCGGACAGGAGGGCCGCCCCCGCCCCGACCCCGTCGACGCTCTCGCCGCCGACGCAGGGGAGCGGAGCAGCCGGGGAGCGGTCAGCGGACGACGTCGAAGACCTGCTTCTGCAGGCCGTTCCCGTACACCTCGTGCTCGACCAGCTTCAGCTTCTGGGTGTCCTTGTCCGTCGTGCTGAACAGGCGCTTGCCGGCGCCGAGCAGCAGCGGGAAGACGAGCAGGTGGTAGCGGTCGATCAGACCGGCGTCCGAGAGGGCGCGGTTCAGGGCGGCGCTGCCGTGGACGATGATCGGGCCGCCCTCGGTCTCCTTCAGCGCGGCGACCTCGTCGAGCGAGCGCAGGATGGTGGTCCCGCCCCAGTTCGGCACCAGGTCGTCCTCGGTGAGGGTGGTGGAGACGACGTACTTCGGCAGCGTCTTGTAGCGGGCGAACTCCGGCATGTCCGGCCACACCGGGCTGAACGCCTGGTAGCTGACCCGGCCGAGCAGCATCGCGGTGGCCTCCTCCTGCTCCCGCCCCTTGATCTCGAACGCCTCGGGGAGGAACTCGATGTCCTTGAAGGTCCAGCCGGAGTTGCGGTAGCCGGGCTCGCCGCCGGGGCCCTCGACGACGCCGTCGAGCGAGATGAAAGCGGTGCTGATCAGGGTGCGCATGGGTGGTTCCTCGGTTCTCGTGCGGATCTGGAGCGGTCAGGCCGGTCGGGGCTGTCGGCTCGACGGGCCGGTCGGGGAGGTCCGAACGGCAGGAAGGAGCAGGTCAGCCGAGGACCCCGGACAGCCACTGCTGCCAGGCGGCCTCGGACCCGTCCGGAGCCGGGCCGAAGAGGTGGTGGAACATCAGCACCAGGCCGGAGCCGTGGTGGAAGGTGTAGAGCCCGTCGGCGGTGCGGACCTCGAAGCGTTCGTCGTCCGCCCAGGCCACCTCGCCGTCCAGCGGGGGCAGGCCCGCCGGTTCGCCGTGGACCCGCGTGCCCGCGGTGACCGGGAGCGGAAGCGACAGGGCGTGGGCGAGGAGGGCCCGGACCTCCGGTTCCGGCCGGCCGGCCGACGGCGCGGCGGCGAAGATGGGGACGGCGGTGCGCCCGGGGAAGTGGGTGAGGTACTCGCGCAGCGTGTGGAGGTGGAAGGGCCAGCCGCGGCGCAGCGCGTCGTACTCGTCCTGCCAGTCGTCGCCGAGCAGGCCGCTGTGGACGACGCGGAGCACGGTGGCACCGCCGTCCCGGCCCTCGATCAGGTACTCGAAGGCCATGAACCGGCCGTCCTCGCCGGCGGCCGTACGGGTGGCCAGGCGCTTGCCGGGCTCGTAGGCGGTGACGACCGCCTCCGCGCGGTGGCCCCCGGTCTCCATGACGGCGGTGCCGCCCTCGCGCGGGTCCAGTTCGTTGCGGCCCATGAACCAGGAGTCGAGTCCCGGTCCGGTGGCGATCGCCTCCCAGACCTGTTCCGGGCTCGCCGGGAGGGAGGTCTCCAGCTCGATCTCGAACGGGTGGGTCATCGTGGGTTCTCCTGGTTCGGTGCGGTGCCGGCGCCTTCTGCCGCGCTGCCGGCGGCGTCGGTCTCCGGCCCGGTCCCGGCCGGTCCGGTCCCGGCCGGTTCGGCCCCGGCTCCGGTCGCCCCCGCCTCCGCCCCGGGCTGTGCGGAGGGGATCTGGTGGAGTCCGACCACCACCCGGTGGCTGCGGCCCCCGGGGGCGGACTCGTCGTGGTAGCGGCTGACGAGGGCGGCCACGGACTGGGCCAACTCCTCGGCGAAGGCGGCCCGGTCGGCCGCGGAGGCGAACCGCACCTGCGCGTCGATGCCGAAGGTGGCGACCCGCCGCCGGGCCCGGGAGGCGCCGGTCAGCAGGGACCCGACCTCCTGCACCAGCCGGGAGCCGAGCGCCAGCAGCCAGCGGGCGGAGAGCTGGTCGGGGGAGCGGGCGGGGTCCGGGCTCACGGCGGCCAGGACGTTGGGGGAGATCACGTAGGAGGCCGCGGTGGCGCGGTACACCCGTTCGGTGACGTTGCCCTTGCGACGCTCCTCGGCGAGTTCGACGAGGCCGTGCCGCTCCAGTTCCTTCAGGTGGTAGTTGACCTTCTGCCGGGGCAGCCCCAGCCGGGCGGCCAGCATGGCGGCCGAGCCGGGCTCGGTCAGGGCGGCGAGGAGGCGTGACCGCATGGGGTCCAGCGAGGCCTCGGCCGCGGCGGGTTCTTCGATCACGGCGACTTCCAGCACCGTTCCAGCATCCAGCCGACAAAAAAATTTGTCAAGGAAAAAACGCTTGTCGGTAATCCGGTCGGGCGAGTGCCGCCGCCCGACCGGCGGAACACGGGGCCGCGGGGCGGAGGCCCGGACTTCGACGGGACGAGCCCTCCCGCCGCCCCTCGGCCCCCGCCTTCCCGCTGCCGCCCTCCGGTGGGAGCCGCTCAGACGGTGGAGCCCGTGAACGCCGACCGCACCTCCTCCCCGTGCTCGTCGTGGCGGTCGGCGACGGCCAGCTTGCACCGGCCGTCCTCGCAGGAGCGCTGGAGGCGGCCCCGCGAGACGGTCTGCGCCAAGCCGATCGCCCAGCACGTCGGGCAGCCGCGCAGGGCGAGCAGGCCGACCGGCAGGAGGGCCAGGCCGACCGGCCCGACCGCCGGGACGAGGGCGACCGAGCCGATCAGCGAGCCGATGCCCACCACGCCGCGCACGACGTGTTCGGTCAGGGACTTGCTCGCGAAGTCGGGGCCCCCGGGTCCGGCGGCGGTTCCGGTCCTCGTTCCGGGCTTCGTTCCGGTCATTGTTCCCTCCACGGGCGGATTCAGATGGTGGGCCGCAGCGTCCGGTGGACCGCCGAACGGGCCCGGTGCAGACGGGACTTCATCGCCGCCGTGCTGAGGCCCAGCGCGTCGGCGACCATCCGGCCGCTGTGGCCCTGGACGTCCCGCATGATCAGCACTCGGCGCTGGTCGGGGGGCAGGGCGGCGACCGCGGCCGCCACCGTGCCGGCTTCCAGGCGGCGCAGGGCGGCCTCCTCGGCGGAGTCCACGCAGACGTCCTGTCGCAGCGGTGCGCCGTGGTCCCGCAACCGGGTCCGTGCGCGCCGGAGGCACTCGTTGCGGACGATGCGGAACATCCAGGACGCCAGGGCGCCGGAGGCCCGCAGCATCCCGATCTTGCGGTACAGGATGATCAGGGCCTCCTGCGCCGCGTCCTCCGCGTCCTCCGGGGTGGCGCAGAGGGAACGGGCGAACCGCTGCACATTGGGGTGCGATCCCGACACCAGCGCGGCGATCGAGTCGACGTCGCCGGCCTGCGCGGCGGCGATCAACTGCTCGCCGGGCCAGGTCGATTCAGCCACGCCCGGCTCGCTTGCGCTTCACGGCCAGCATGCAGGTGCAGAGCAGCACCAGGGCGACGGCGATGCCGATTCCGATGATCATCACTACCTCCGGATCCCGTACCCGACGTTTGTCGGAACGTTTATAAGAGGCGCGGGTCGCTCCAAAGGATTCGGCCCGCGCCGCAGAAAGTCGTCCGGGTTCCCGGCGGGGCGCCGGCGGCCGTGCCACGGCCCGTACGGGCTGCGCGAGCGGCCGGGTGCACGGAGAGTTGTGACCGGTCGAGGTGGTTGTCACCAAGTGGTCGAGATCGTTGTCACCTGCCTCGCCCGGTCACGGCGGTTGTCACCGTCCGGGGCGGCGAACCGGCTGGTCAAGGTCGGTGCTCCAACCTGGCGGGTGACGACCGCCGTGCGCACCACCGGAGCACTGCGCCGGCCTGACGCCTCAGGGGACGCAGATCGTCCGCCTCGCCGCCCGGGGATGTCCAACCGGGACATCGCCGCCCGGCTCTTCCTGAGTTCGCGAACGGTCGGCCACCACCTCTGGAAGGCCTGTCCGAAGCTCGGCGTCGGCTCGCGCGGGGAGCCGGCGGCGCTGGTCCGACGGTGGTGGTCCGACGGTGGTGGTCCGAAAAAACCGGTTGCGGGGGAGCGCGGCCCGGATCACGATGTGCGGCATGTACCTGTGCTGACGACTGCCACGTAGCAACTCACCCCTGCGCGATCGACCTCTGCGCCGAGCCACCGGCCGCGCGCTGAGTCGATGACACGCGCGCTCACGCGATCGACCGCCCTCGGCGCTCGGCCATGCCACATGCCGTCATGCCGTCATGCCGCCATGTGGCCATGTGGCCATGTCCCGAGGCGATGAGACGCGCCGTCGCGAGTTGCCACGGAGAGATACGACCTGTCGCGCGATCGACCTCGGGACGCCCCGCCATGCGGCCACCCGCCCCGAGGCGATGACACGCGCCCTCGTGAGCACTCGTCAGATCCCAGGAACCCCGGCCGATCCAGTCGATCCGGCCTGCGCGCGTTCCTGCTGAACCAGGAAACAGACCACCATGCATACCGAACGCAAGGCCCGCTGGGCCGTGCGCCAGTCCGCGCTGCCCACCGCCGTCCGCAGCTGCCCGGACTGCTCCAGCATGCGGCACCGGCCCTCGGGCAAGATCCGTGTCAACGCCAACGGCAAGCTCCTCGACGTCTGGCTGCTGCTCAGCTGCGCGGGCTGCGACCGGACCTCGAAGGTGCCCGTCCACGAGCGCGTCCACACGTCGTCGCTGGAACCCGCCCGCAGGGAGGCGTACGAGAACAACGACCTCGCCGTGGTGCGGGAACTGACGATGAGTTCGTCGCTCGCCGCCAAGAACGGCTACAGCCTGGACTGGAGCGGCACCTGGGAGCTGGAGGTACGCACGCCGCTCCACGCGATCGACGATCCGACCCCGCTGACGGTGCTGGTGAGCTTCGAGCTGCCGGTCCCGGTCCGGGTCGAACGCCTGCTCATGTCCGGCCTCGGTCTCAGCCGCAGCCGGGTCCGCCGGATGGTCGCGGACGGCCGCATCCGTCTGCCGCTCGCCCCGGACGCCAAGGCGCGCCGCGACTTCGAGCTGACGGTCCACGCTCCGGCGGCGACCCTGGCTCGGCTCGCGGCTCCGGTCGCGGCGACGCGGCGGGAGGCGGTGCGCGAACTCGGCGCCGCCGACGCCGTCGAGGCGCCGCTGCGTCTGTCGCGCGCGGTGTCCGGGGCGTAGGCCGACGGCTCGGTGCGGGGCGGTACCCGCGCGCGGCTCACGGACTCGCCGTTCGTGAGCCGCGCGGCGGGCTCCCGCGTGGTGGGTCCAGCCTCCTCCGACGACGCAGTCCGGGGCGCCGCAACGGTGGCGGCAGGCGATGGTCGGAGCGTGGCCGGAACCCCGAACGTCCCCAGGACCGACGGCAGGATCGGCGCCATCGACGCAGGTCACCAGGCTGTGTGCTTCTACCGTCACTACCCGCAGCCGGTGGCCGCGGTGGTGCTGCGCTGCCGGCCACCGATCCCGACGGCCGTACCGTGATCGCCTCCGGCGCCCTCCTCGGGGAGCGGTCCGGGAAGGGGGTGGTGGCGGACATCGCGACCGGGTGACAGCTCGCCGAGACCCGCCACCGGCAACGCACCAACCGGCTCGGCGAGCTCCGACCGATCGCTGCCGCCCTCGACGCCTGCGCACGCGACCTCGCTGCCGAATCGACCAGCCGGGCAAACCCCGAAACCCCTGACCGAGACCCCGACCGCGAAGGTCCGCCGGACCCTGGAGCCGTCCCCGGGTGAAGCGGTACCCGGGCCACCGGACGCGGTCACCGGCCCGATCACCCCGGGGGCGACCGCCGCTGAGGCGGCACCCCGGGGGCCGGGGTGTTCGGCGCGTCGCGCCCGTGGCGGGTTGACCAGGTCGGACTTGAATCTTTGCGAACGAATGTTCGATCCTGGGGGTGTGCCCGTTTTCGAATATGTTTTCGAATCTACCGCCGAGCAGCCCGCACGCCCCGTGCTCCGCCCGGTGGCGTCCCCGGCTGCCGCGCCGGGGGAGCGGGGTGAGCCGGGGGAACGGGAGGAGCGAGAGGGGCGGGCGACACCGGCCACCGGGCGGACGGCGGAGCCCCGGGGGCTGCTGCCGGTGCCGTCCGCGCTGCGGGAGGTGCTGCCCGACGCCGGGCTGCGCCGGGGGACGGCGGTGTCGGTGGCGGGCGGGGACACCGGGCTGCTGCTGGCGCTCGCCGCCGGGGTGAAGGAGACCGAGGGCGGCTGGGCCGCGGCGGTCGGACTGCCGGACCTGGGGCTGGCCGCCGCCGAGGGGTACGGACTGGACCTGCGGCGGCTGCTGGTCGCGGACGATCCGGGGCCGCACTGGGCCGAAGTGGTCTCGGTGCTGGCCGGCGCGGTCGAGCTGATCATGCTGCGCCCGGACGGGCCGGTGCCGCCGAAGCTGGCCGCCCGGCTGGCGGCGGTGCTGCGGCGCAGCGGCTGCGTGCTGCTGGTCGCCGGGCCGTGGCCGGGCGCGGTGCTGCGGCTGGGGGTGCGTTCCGGGCGCTGGTTCGGGCTGGGCGACGGCCACGGGCAGCTCGTCGGCCGGCAGGTGGAGGTGGTGGCCGAGGGCCGCGGCTCGGCGGTGCGCGGCCGGACGGCCCGGCTCTGGCTGCCCGACGAGCACGGCGCGGTGCGCCCGCTCCAGGAGCAGCCGCGACAGGGACGGCCGCAGCCGGTGGCGGAACCGGCGATGCCGGCACTACCAGCGCTACCGGCACTACCGGCGATACCGGCGGCGGAGCCGATGGCACCCCGCGTGGCGGCGGTGGTCTGAGATGGCGGACGACGGAACCCCCCGGGTGCTGGTGATCTGGTGCCCGGACTGGCCGGTGGTGGCCGTCACCGGCGACGACCCGGTCGCGGTGACCGAGGGCGGGCGGATCCTCGCCTGCTCGGCGGGCGCCCGGGCGGCCGGGGTGCGGCAGGGGCAGCGGCTCAAGCTGGCCCAGCGGCTCTGCCCGGAGCTGGAGCTGCGCGACCGCGACCCGGAGGCGGAGACCCGCCGCTTCGAGCCGGTGGTCGCGGCGGTGGAGGCGTTCACGCCCCGGGTGGAGGTGATCCGTCCGGGACTGTGCGCGATCCCGGTGAAGGGCCCGGGCCGCTACTTCGGCGGCGAGGAGGCGCTGGCCGGCAAGGTCGGCAGAGCGGTGGCGGACGCCCTCGGACGGCCCCTCGTCCCGGACGCCGTCCCGGGCGCGATGGCCGTCGAGGCCCGCCCCGAAGCCGCCTCCCGCCCCGAAGCCGCCTCCCGACCGGCAGCCGCCTCCCTACCCGAAGCCGCCCCGCAGGCCCGGGTCGGTGTCGCCGACGGCCTGTTCGCCGCCGTGCTCGCCGCCCGGGCCGGGGTGCTGGTCCCGGCCGGCCGGACGGCGGAGTTCCTCGCCCCGTACCCGGTGAGCGCGCTGGGCGACGAGACGCTGGCCGAACTGCTGGGGCGGCTCGGCCTGCCCACCGTCGGGGCCTTCGCCGCCCTGCCGGCCGAGTCGGTCGCGGACCGCTTCGGCCCGTCCGGGACGGTCGCGCACCGGCTGGCCCGCGGTTTGCAGCCGCGCCCGCTGGTGCCGCGCGACGAGGAGCCGGACCTCGCCGTCGAGCAGCGCTTCGACCCGCCGGAGCCGCTGGCCGAGCCGCTGGTGTTCGTCGCCCGCACGCTGGCCGAGCAGTTGCACCGGCGGCTGGCCGGGGCCGGGCTGACCTGCCGCCGGGTGGCCGTCGAGGTGGCCTGCGCGGACGGTCGGACGGCCTCCCGGCTGTGGCGGCACGAGGGCCGGTTGTCCGCGACGGCGCTGGCCGAGCGGGTCCGTTGGCAGCTGCAGGCCTGGCAGGGCGCGGGCACCTTCGCCGGCAACGGGGAAGGCGGGGAGGACACGGGTTTCACCCTGCTCCGGCTGGCCCCCGACGGCCTCTCCCCGGACCAGGGCCGCCAGCTCGCGCTGTGGGGCCAGGCCGTCGCGGACGACCGGGTGGAGCGCGCGGTCGCCCGGGTGCAGGCGGTGCTCGGCCACGCGGGGTTGCGCCGGATCGAACCGGCGGGTGGGCGCGGCCCGGGCGAGCAGGCGGTCAAGGTGCCGTGGGGCGAGCCGTACGAGGCGGCGGTGGCGGCCGACGCGCCCTGGCCGGGTCGGCTGCCGGAGGTGTGGCCCGCCGTGGTGCTGCGGGAGCCCGCGCCGGTGCGGGTGCTGGACGGGGCCGGGCAGCCGGTCACGGTGGACGGCCGGGCGGGGGTGTCGGCCCGGCCGGCCCTGGTCGTGGTCCGGGGCCGGGAGGAGCGGGTGGACGGCTGGACCGGTCCCTGGCCGGCGGTCGAGTACTGGTGGGACCAGTCGCTGGCCCGGCGCCGGGCGCGGTTCCAGGTCGTGGTGGGCGGTGGCCGGGCGCTGCTGCTCACCGTGGAGGGGGGTGCCTGGTACCTGGAGGCCGGCTACGACTAGCGGTCCGGTCGGTCCGGACCCCGGGGGGAGTGGAACGAGCACGAGAACGACGAAGGCAACCCCGATGGGCTTCACCAGCCACCCCACCCTCCCCTGGAGCGAGCTGCACCGCCGGCTGACCGGCACGGCGCCGGACCGCACGGTCGTCCCGCTGCGCCGCCCCGCTCCCGAGCCTGCCCCCGCTCCCGAATCCCCTCCCGCTCCGGCGGAGCCCGAGTCCGGTCCCGGCCCCGGCCCCGGCCCCGGGAGGGCCGCCGAGCCCTGGGCCGAGCTGCACGTCCACTCCGCCTTCAGCTTCCTGGACGGCGCCAGCGACCCGGAGGACCTGGTCGCCGAGGCGGTCCGGCTGGGCGTGGAGAGCCTCGCGATCACCGATCACGACGGCCTGTACGGGGCCGTCCGGCTCGCCGAGGCGGCCCGGGGCACGGGCCTGGCCACCGTGTTCGGTGCCGAGCTGACCGTCCGCGGCGGCGGGGCGGAGGAGCACCTGCTGGTCCTCGCCCGCGACCCGGCCGGCTACCGCCGCCTCTCCGCCGCGATCGCCGCCGCCCAGCTGGCCGGCGGCGCCAAGGGCAGCCCGGTGTACGACCTCGCGGCGCTCGCCGGGGCGCACGACGGCCACTGGGCGGTGCTCACCGGCTGCCGGCTCGGCCGGGTCCCCGCCGCGCTGCCCGACCGGGGCGAGGCCGAGCGCCGGCTCCGTACCCTCACCGAGGCGTTCGGCCGGGAGAACGTCCACGTCGAGCTGATCGACCAGTGGCTGCCCGGCGACGACCGGCGCAACGACGCCCTCGCCGCCCTCGCGGCGACGGCGCGGCTCCCCGTCGTCGCCTCCACCAACGCCCACCACGCCGGCCCCGCCCAGGGCCGCCTCGCGCAGAGCCTCGCCGCGCTGCACGACCGCCGCACCCTCCAGGACGCGGTCGGCTGGACCAGGGCGGCCGGCACCGCGCACCTGCGCTCGGGCCGCGAGATGGCCGGCCGGCTGGCCCGCTTCCCCGGGGTGCAGCGGGCCACCGCCGAACTCGGCCGGGCCTGCGCCTTCGACTTCGCCCGGCTGGATCCGGAGCTGCCCGGCTTCCCCGTGCCCGAGGGCGAGAGCGAGATCAGCCACCTGCGCGCCCTGGTCGCGGCCGGCGGCCCGGGCCGCTTCGGCCCCGGCAACGCCGCCGCCCGCCGCCAGCTCGGCAGGGAGCTGGACGTGATCGAGGACCTCGACCTGGCCGGCTACTTCCTGATCGTGCACGACATCGTGGACTTCTGCCGGAGCCGGGACATCTGGTGCCAGGGCCGCGGCTCGGCCGCCAACTCGGCGGTCTGCTACGCCCTCGGGATCACCGCCGTCGACCCGATCCACTACAAGCTGCTGTTCGAGCGCTTCCTCTCCACGGCCCGGGACGGGCCGCCCGACATCGACCTGGACATCGAGAACCGCCGCCGCGAGGAGGTCATCCAGTACGTCTACGGCCGCTACGGGCGCGAGCACGCCGCCCAGGTCGCCAATGTGATCACCTACCGGCCCCGGCTGGCGATCCGCGACGCCGCCCGGGTGCTCGGCTACCCGCAGGGGCAGGTGGACGCGTTCAGCCGGCAGACCGACTTCCGCTCCGCCCCCGGCGCGGACGCCGTCATCCCCGCCGACGTGCTCCAGCTCGCCACCCAGCTGCACGGCCTGCCCCGGCACCTGGGCATCCACTCGGGCGGCATGGTGCTCACCCGGGAGCCGATCGGCGAGATCTGCCCCACCGAGTGGGCCCGGATGCCCGGGCGCTCCGTGCTCCAGTGGGACAAGGAGTCCACCGCCGGCGCCGGACTGGTGAAGATCGACCTGCTCGGCCTCGGCATGCTGGCCGCCCTGCACGACGCCTGCGACCTGGTCGCGGAGCACCACGGTCTGCGCTACGACCTGGCCACCATTCCGGACGACGACGAGGGCGTGTACGCGATGCTGCGCCGGGCCGACACCGTCGGCGTGTTCCAGGTCGAGTCCCGGGCGCAGATGGCGACCCTGCCCCGGCTCAAGCCGGACCACTTCTACGACCTGGTGGTCGAGGTCGCGCTGATCCGCCCCGGACCGATCCAGGGCGGCTCCGTCCACCCGTACCTGCGCCGCCGCGCCGGGGCGGAGCCGGCCGGCTGCCCGCACCCGCTGATGGAGAACGCGCTCGGCAAGACCCTGGGGGTGCCGCTGTTCCAGGAGCAGATGATGCAACTCGCCATCGACTGCGCCGGGTTCACCCCGGCCGAGGCCGACCGGCTGCGGCAGGCGATGGGCGCCAAGCGCTCGCACGAGCGGGTCGCCCGGCTGCGCGACCGGCTGCTGGGCGGGATGGCCGAGCGCGGCATCCCGCCCGAGGTGGCGGAGGACGTCTACGGCAAGATCGAGGCCTTCTCCAACTACGGCTTCCCGGAGAGCCACGCGATCAGCTTCGCCTACCTGGTGTACGCCAGCGCCTGGCTGAAGCACCACTTCCCGGCGGCCTTCACCTGTGCCCTGCTGGCCAACCAGCCGATGGGCTTCTACTCGCCGCTCAGCCTGGTCGCGGACGTCCGCCGGCACGGCGTGCGGGTGCGCGGGGTGGACGTCAACGCCAGCGGGGCGCGGCCCACCCTGGAACCGTACCGGGGGCCGACCCCCGGGCCGCCGCTGACGGCAGGGCGCCCGCAGCCGGCGATCCGGCTCGGCCTGGAGACGGTGCGCGGCATCGGCACCCCGCAGGCCGAGGTGGTCGTGGCCGGGCAGCCGTACGCCGACCTGGAGGACTTCGCCCGCCGCACCGGCCTGCCCGGGCCCGCCCTGGAGGCGCTGGCGACGGCCGGGGCCTTCGACTGCTTCGGGTTGACGAGGCGTCAGGCACTGTGGGTGGCAGGGGCGTTCGCCGGGATCTCGGCCGATCTGATCCCCGGCACCACGCCCGGCACCGAGGCGCCGGAGCTGCCCGGGATGAGCCCGGTCGAGGAGACCATCGCCGACCTGTGGGCCACCGGCACCTCCGCCACCAGCCACCCGCTCCAGCACCTGCGCGCCCGGCTGGAGCGCGGCGGCGCCCTCTGCGCCGACCGGCTCCCGGACGTACCGCCGGGAACGGCGGTGGTGGTCGGCGGCCTGGTCACCCACCGGCAGCGGCCGCCGACGGCCGGCGGGGTGCTCTTCCTCAGCCTGGAGGACGAGACCGGGCTGATCAACGTGATCTGCAACCGCCCGGTCTGGGAGTCCCAGCGCCGCACCGCCCTGGACCGGGCCGGGTTGCTGGTGCACGGGCACATCGAGCGCGACCGGGGCGCCACCAACCTGATCGCCACCCGGCTCGCCCCGCTCCGGATCGGCCTCTGAGCGGGGCGGTCCCTACGCCCGCGCCTCCGGCTGCCGCCCCTTGCCCGGTGCCCCGGCGAAGGCCTGGGCGATCGGGAGCCAGGCGGTGGCGACCGGCCCGGTGGCGGTGAGGGCGAGGTCGTCCCGGTGGCGGCGCTGGGTCACCAGCAGGCAGAAGTCCAGGGCGGGGCCGGACACCACGTCCTCGGCCCCGGCCGGGCCGATGGACCAGGTCCCGCCGTCCGGCGCGGTCAGGTCGAGCCGGACCGGCCGCTCGGGCGCGGGCAGTCCGTGCAGGGCGAAGGCGAAGCCCAGGGTGCGCAGCCCCAGGTGGGCGATGTGCCGCAGCCGGTCGGTGGGCTCACGGGTGGCGCCGAGTGCGTCCGCGACGTCCTGGCCGTGCGCCCAGGTCTCCATCAGCCGGGCGGTGGCCATCGAGGCGGGCTTCATCGGCGGGCCGAACCAGGGCAGCCGGACGTCGGCCGGGGCGGCGGCGAGTGCGGCCAGCACCTGCGCCCGACCGGCCCGCCAGCGGGCGAGCAGTGCCGCGGGCTCGGCGGCCGCACCCGTGCGGGCGCCCTTCTCGACCGGGTCGGCGCCGGCCGCCACCAGCTCGGTGAAGCGCCCGCCGAGCGAGGCGCCGAAGCCCTCCGGGTCGCGCGCGGCCAGGGCCGTCCAGTCGTCGGTCCAGGCCAGGTGGGCGATCTGGTGCGCCACCGTCCAGCCCTCGGCGGGCGTCGGGCGGGCCCAGCCCCCGGCGGGCAGTCCGGCGACCAGGTCGTCCAGTACCGCGCTCTCGTCCCGCAGGTCCGCCAGCAGTCCGCCCAGGACGTCGCCCGGGGTGTTCGGGTCGGTCATCGGTTTCCCTCCGGTCGAAGGCGGTTGCCGTCCGGCAGTTGCTACCCGCCGGTAGCGTACGGGCGCACCCTATGCCCGCCCGGCCGCCGGTGTCCGCGACTCCACGAAACACGCATGTCAGGACTCTCGCCACCGGCCCCACCGCGTGTGACAATTCCGCGATGACCAGGGCTGCGGACCCCCACCTTGCGCAACCCGTCGCCGACGCTGCGCGACCCGACGACCCCGAACTGGCCGCGCGCGCCGCCGAGCTGGTGCGGGACGCCGTGCTCGGTGACCTCGCCCGCCGGGTGGTGGCCGAGTGCGGTGTCGACGTCGGCCTGGTCGGCGTGCCCGAGCCGCTGCCCGGCAGCCGCCCCGACAGCGAGGGCATGGTGCTGCGGCACTGGGCCGGAACCCGGGCCGACCTGCTGCACGACGTCCCCGTCCCGGCCGGACTCGGCCTCGGCGGCCGGGCGCTCGCCGAACGCGCGCCGACCTGGGTGCCCGACTACCGTGCGGCGACGACGATTTCGCACCACTACGACGCGGCCGTGGCCGCCGAGGACCTGTACGCGATGCTCACCGTCCCGCTGATGGACGGCGGCACCGTGCACGGCGTGGTGTACGCCTCGCTGCGCACCGTCGTCCCGTTCGGGGACGTGCGGATCTCCGCGGTCGGCACGCTGGCGAGGGCGGCGGCCCGGGCGCTCGCCGGGGCCGCCGCCTGGAGTCGCGAGCGGCCCCGGAAGGCCGCCCCCGTACCGCCGTTGACCCCGCGCGAGCACGAGGTGCTGCGCTGGGCGGCGACCGGCCGGACCAACCCGGAGATCGCCGCCCGGCTGGGCCTGACCTGCAACACGGTGACGGGCTACCTCAAGTCCGCGATGCACAAGCTCGGCGTCCGCAACCGGACCGAACTCGCCCTCGCGGCGCGGGAGTCGGGGCTCGTCAGTTGACCTGGCGCTCCCGCCCGGTCCAGTACGGCTCGCGCAGCCGGAACTTCTGCAGTTTCCCGGTGGCGGTGCGCGGCAGGGCGTCCCGGAACTCCACCGTGGTGGGCGACTTGTAGCCGGCCAGCCGCTGCTTGCAGTGTGCGATCAACTCGGCCTCGGTGACCGCCTCGTGGCCCTCCCTGAGCACCACCAGCGCCTTCACCGTCTCGCCCCACTTCTCGTGCGGCACGCCGATCACCGCCGTCTCGGCGACCGCCGGGTGGTCGTACAGGCAGTCCTCCACCTCGATCGAGGAGACGTTCTCCCCGCCGCTGATGATGACGTCCTTCTTGCGGTCGGAGATGGTCAGCTGCCCGTCCGTGAGGGTGCCGCCGTCGCCGGTGTGGAACCAGCCGTCCCGCAGTGCCTCGGCCGAGGCCTCCGGCTGCTGCCAGTAGCCGTCCAGGACGGTGTTGGAGCGCACCAGCACCTCCCCGGAGGGATCCACCCGCAGCTGGGTGCCGAGCGCCGGGGCGCCCGCCTGCACCAGCTTCTCGGCCCGCTCGGCGGCCGGCAGCGCGTCCCACTCGGCCCGGGTGCGGTTGACCGTGACCGCGGGAGAGGTCTCGGTCAGGCCGTACAGCTGCATGAACTCCCAGCCCAGCTGCTCCTCGACCTGCTGCACCACCGAGGTCGGCGGCGGGGCGCCGGCCACGATCATCCGCACCCGGTCCCGGCCGGGCACCGGGCCGTCCAGGTCGGCGGCCGCGTCCAGCACCATCTGGACCACGGCCGGCGCGCCGGACAGGAAGGTCACCCCGTGCCGCTCGACCCGGCGCAGGATCTCCGCGCCGTCCACCTTGCGCAGCACGATGTGCCGGGCGCCCAGGCCGGTGAGCGAGAACGGCAGGCCCCAGCCGTTGGCGTGGAACATCGGCAGGGTGTGCAGGTAGACGTCCCGGTCGTTCGCGCCGTAGTGCAGGCCCATCAGCGTCGCGTTCAGCCAGATGTTGCGGTGGGTGAGCTGAACGCCCTTGGGGCGGGCGGTGGTTCCGCTGGTGTAGTTGATGGTGGCGGTGTCGTTCTCGTCGACCGCGTACCGCCGCGGGGTGCCGTCGAAGTCGTACAGCACGGCGTCGCTGTCCGCGCCCAGCACGAACTTGTGCTTGGCCACCACCCCGTGCAGGGAGTCGGCGACCTCGGGGTCGACCAGCAGCACCGAGGCGCCGCTCTGCTCGACGATGTACGACACCTCCTCGGCCTTCAGCCGGAAGTTCACCGGCACCAGCACCCGGCCGTGCCCGCTCACCCCGAAGAAGGAGGTCAGCAGCCGGGCCGAGTTGTGCGAGACGACCGCGACCCGCTCGCCCGGCCCGACGCCGAGCCGGTCCAGCCCGGCGGCCTGGGCCCGGGCCAGCTCGGCGACCCTGCGGTAGCTCAGCTCGCCCCAGGATTCGGCCGGCTGCACCGGCTCGTCGACGATGCCGACCCGGTCGCCGTAGACCAGCTCGGCCCGGTCGAGGAAGTCCATCACGGAGAGTGGAATCTGCATGCGCCCACTGTCCTCCCCCGTCCGCGCCCTGCACACCCCCGAACGGGGGTGTCACCCGCCGGTGGGCGCCGGGCCGGTGTCAGCGGGCGCCGGGTCGGTGCCCGCGGGCACCGGATCCGCCTCCCCGGCCGCCGTCAGCGCCGCCACCAGCCGGTCGCGGGCCTCCGTCTGGGCGGCGATCCGGCGCTCCAGCACCGCCAGCCGTTCCCGGGCGATCCCCAGCACCCGCGCGGACGGCCGGCCCGCCAGCACGTCCCCGTCCAGGCACCCCAGCAGCGGCCGGAGGTCCTCCAGGGTGAGCCCGGCGGCGACCAGCGCGCGGATGTTGCGCACCCGGACGACCGCCGACCCGCCGTACTCGCGGTAGCCGTTCGGCGCCCGCCCGGACTCGATCAGCCCGGCCTGCTCGTAGTGCCGCAGAGCGCGCGCGGTACTGCCCGTCCGGGCCGCCAGCTCGCCGATCCGCACCGCCACCCGTCCCCTCCCGGTCAGCCCACCAGCGCGCCGCCGTCCACCGAGAACACTACGCCGGTCACGAACGAGGCCTGCGGCGAGGCCAGTTGGGTGATCGCCCAGGCCACCTCCGCCGGGCGGCCGATCCGGCCCAGCGGGGTGTGCTCGATCTGCCACCGCCGGATCGCCGCCCGCTGCTCGGGGCCGTACCCGGAGTGCTCGCCGATCGGTGTGTCGATCGCCCCGGGCGCCACCGCCACCACCCGGACCCCGCGCGGCGCCAGCTCCACCGCCCAGCTGCGGGTGACCGTCTCCAGCGCCGCCTTGCTCGCCGCGTACACTGAGTTGCCCGGCCAGCCCCGCTGCCCGACGGCCGTGCTGACGTTGACCACCACGCCCCGGCTCCGCTCCAGCTCGGGCAGCGCGGCCTGCCCGAGCAGCACCGGGGCGACCAGGTTGGTGGCCAGCAGCGCCTCGACGCCCGCCCGGTCGAAACCGCCGAGGCCCTGCCGGCTCTGCACGATCGCGGCATTGTTGACCAGCACGTCCAGCCGCCCGAACCGCTCCACGGCCACCCGGACGATCTCCTCCGGCGCGTCCGGCCCGGTCACGTCCGCGGTCAGCGGCTCGATCAGCGCCGGGTGCGCGGCCGCCGTCCCGGCCAGCGGTTCGAGCCGCCGTCCCACCGCCAGCACCCGTGCCCCCTCGGCCGCGAAGGCCCGCGCCGTCTCCCGCCCGATCCCCGTCCCGGCCCCGGTGACCACCACGACCCTGCCCCGCGTCCCGCTCTCGTCGTCCATGGCCCCACCCTGCGACCCTGCCGCCAACGTCAGGGTCAAGCGGGAGCCCCGCCCGCCGCTCGCCGTACCCGCCGCTCGCCGAACCCGGCGCTCGCCGAACCCGGCGCGAACAGCGGGCCCCGGCCAACTGTTCGCGCCCCCGCCTGCTAGGAAGGTC
>NZ_JBHVJT010000027.1:89312-99959 GCF_042798815.1 Kitasatospora sp. NPDC057738
GGAAGGGGGGGTCCCCCCTTTTTGTTGTCTTTTTTCTCTCAGGCCGGAACGTGGGTAGCGGAAAATTGGGGGAGGGGGGGGCGCCCGGGCGGTTTTTCCCCCCCCCAGCCTGCTAGGAAGGTCGCAACGCACGGTCCAACCACGGGGAGCACACCCATGAACGATCAACGGTCCGGCCCGCTCTACGAGGCCGTCGGCGGCATCGAAGCCCTGCGCCGGCTCAGCCGCACCTTCTACCGGGACGTCCTCGCCGACCCCCTGCTCGCCCCGGTCTTCGCCGACTTCACCCCCACCCACATCGAGCGCGTCGCGGTCTGGCTGGCCGAGGTCTTCGGCGGCCCGGCGGGCTACACCGGTGAACTGGGCGGTCACCAGGCGCTGCTCCGCGCCCACCTGGGCCTGGCCATCACCGAGGAGCAGCGGCTGCGCTGGATGGAGCTGATGGCCGAGGCCGTCCGCGCCGAGCTGCCCGAGGACGAGCTGCTGCGCCGCCGGGTGCTGGAGTACTTCGACTGGGGCACCAGGATCGCCGAGGACGTCTCCGCCTCCCCGGTCGGCACCGACCTCGGCGATCCCGGCCCGACCCCGCGCTGGGGCTGGGAGGGCCTCAAGTGACCGTCGCCGCACTGCCGATGGCCGACGGCCTGCTGCTGCGCCCGTTCGAGGACGCCGACGCGCCGGCCCTGATCGAGGCCTACCGGGACGAGACCCTGCGCCGCTTCCTCCGTACCCTGGTGGACGACGCCGACCAGGCCGCGCACTGGCTGCGCGCCCAGGAGGAGGGCCGGGCGGCCGGCACCCGGTACAGCTTCGCCGTCCTGGACGGCGGCGAGCTGGTCGGCAACGTCGCGCTCAAGTACCCCGCCCCCGGCGGGGGGACGGCGGAGGTGGGGTACTGGACGACCGCCCCGGCCCGCGGCCGGGGGGTGGCCCCGCGCGCGGTGGAGGCCCTCACCACCTGGGCCTTCGCCACCTTCGCCGAGGACGGCCTGCGCCGGATCGACCTGCTCCATGCGGGCGACAACCACGCCTCCTGCCGGGTCGCGGAGAAGAGCGGCTACGCCTTCACGGAGATCGTCCCGGCCTTCCCGCCGTACCCGCTGGACGGGCACCGGCACTCCCGGAAAAGGCTGGACGAAATCGAACGGTGCAGGTGAGAGTGGACGCATGGCTTCTCTGGTACGACATGTGACGATCGACTGCGCCGACCCGCACGCCCTGGCCGCCTTCTGGGCCCGGGCGCTGGAGGGCACCCTGGGCGAGGACGACAACCCCGGTGACGACGAGGCGCTGGTGGACTCCGCCGGCGCCTCGCTGCTCTTCATCCGGGTGCCCGAGGGCAAGTCGGTGAAGAACCGGACCCACCTCGACCTCCAACCGCAGGACCGCGGCCGGGACGAGGAGGTGGAGCGCCTGGTCGCCCTGGGCGCCACCGTGCTGGCCGACCACCGCACCCCGGACGGCAAGGGCTGGGTCACCCTGGCCGACCCCGAGGGCAACGAGTTCTGCGTCGAGCGCAGCCAGGCCGAGCGGGTCGCGACCGGGGCCGCCTGACCGGTCGGGCCGGCCTCACTCCGGCCACTCGCCCACGGCCGCCCGCCAGATCCACGAGGACTCGCGCGGGCGGCCGTTCAGTTCCCCGCGCCCGGTGCACCAGAGCAGGACCTCCGCCGGGTGGGCGGCCGGCTCCTGCGGCGCGTGCGGGAAGAGCCGGTCGAGCACGAGGCGGCACAGCTCGGCGGGCGGCCGCCAGGGCAGGCCGAGGCCGCTGGTGATGTCGTGGGTGTGCAGCAGGGTCTCGGCGACGCCCATGGCGGCGAAGCCGGACGGATCGCAGGGCCCGTGGTGGTAGGCGCGCAGCTCGGGCGGGGCGGCGTCCAGGGCGGTGGCGAGGAGTTGTCCGGCGGCGGTGACCACGGTGAGCACCTGGGCCGGGTCGGCCTCGGGCCGGACGGTGAGGTCCAGCGGCAGGTAGCGGTCCCGGGGGCGGGCGGCGAGCTGGCCGGCGTAGGCGAGCAGGTCGTGGGCGATGTGGGCGGCGGTGTCGCGGCAGCTCCATTCCAGGAGTCCGGCGGGCAGGTCCCAGTCGCGGTCCGCGGTGTGCGGGGCGAGGACCGCCAGTGAGGCTTCCAGGGCGGTTCGTACGGCGTCGCCGTTGCGCATGATCACTCCTTCGACGGAGCGTCACACGATAGGCCGGACGGCGGGGTCGGGGTAGCCCGGGTGCACCGGCGGGCGCCCCGACCGCCGTTCCTCGCGCGGAACCCCGGGAGGTTCCGCACGAGGGGTTCAGCCCAGCTGGATCGAGCGCTTGGCCAGGCCCATCCAGAACCCGTCGATGACGCTGCGCTGGCTGTCCAGGTCGCCCTCGCCGGCGCCGAGGGTGACGAACAGCGGGGCGAAGTGCTCGGTGCGGGGGTGGGCGAGGCGTCCGGCCGGGGCCTTGTGCTCGAAGTCGAGCAGCGCGTCCAGGTCGTGGGCCTCCAGGGCGCGCCGGCCCCAGTCGTCGAACTCGGCCATCACCGAGGTGATCCGGCCGTCGTTGCTGAGCGCCCGGAGGTTGTGGGTGAAGAAGCCGCTGCCGACGATCAGCACGCCCTCGTCGCGGAGCGGGGCGAGCTTGCGGCCGATCTCCATCAGCCGCTGCGGGTCGAGGGTGGGCAGCGAGACCTGGAGCACCGGGACGTCGGCGTCCGGGTACATCTCCACCAGCGGGACGTACGCGCCGTGGTCGAGTCCGCGCTCGGGGATGTCCTGGACGGGCGTGCCGGGGGCGCGCAGCAGCTTGCGCACGCGTTCGGCGAGTTCCGGTGCGCCGGGGGCGGCGTACTGGACCCGGTAGTAGTGCTCGGGGAAGCCCCAGAAGTCGTACACCAGCGGGACGGTGGTGACGGCGCCGAGGGCGAGCGGGGCCTCCTCCCAGTGGGCGGAGACCATGAGGACCGCCCTGGGTCGGGGCAGGTCGGCGGACCAGGCGGCCAGTTCGCCCGGCCAGACCGGGTCGTCGGCCAGCGGCGGCGCGCCGTGCGACAGGTACAGGGCGGGCATGCGCTCGGGGGCCGCGGTGCTCATGGCGTCCTCCTCGGGACCGTTCGACAGGGATAGTTCAAATTTGAACCGTCTATGGGATCGACGGTACACCTTCGTTCGAATTTGAACAACAGGAGTAGGCTTCACCCCATGCCCTCACTGAACGAACCCCGCTGGCTGGACCCGGACGAGGCGGCCGCCTGGCGGGGCTTCGTCGTCGCGAGCAACCTGCTGAACCGGCGGCTGGAACGCCAGCTCAAGGAGGACTCCGGGCTCTCCCACCAGCAGTACGAGATCCTGGTGCACCTGTCCGCGGCCCCCGGCGGCTCGCTGCGGATGACCGAACTCGCCGACAAGCTGGTCACCTCCAAGAGCGGCCTGACCTACCAGGTCACCCAGCTGGAGCGGGCCGGCCTGGTCGCCCGCCGCTCCTGTCCCAGCGACGTGCGCGGCGTCATCGCCGAACTCACCGACCAGGGGCGGGAGGCGCTGCGCCAGGCCGCGCCCGGACACGTCGCCCTGGTGCGCGAGCTGCTGATCGACGTGCTCACCCGCGAGCAGCTCGCCGTGCTCGCCGAGGGCCTCGGCACGGTCAGCGCCCGGCTGCGCCTGGAGGACGCCTAGTCTGCCGCGGGCCCCGGCCCCGGCCCCGGCCCCTGCGACCTGCCCCGGCGTCCTGGCCCGGCCTGGTCGGGCGCCGTCGCCCGCTCCAGCAGCAGCTGCCGCTCCCGCTCGTTGCGGGTCAGCCCCGCCGCCCGCTCGAACTCCGCCCGGGCCGCCGCCACCCGCCCCAGCCGGGCCAGCAGATCGCCCCGCACGCTCGGCAGCAGGTGGTAGCCGCGCAGCGCCGGCTCCGCCGCCAGCTCGTCCACCAGCTCCAGTGCCGCGGCCGGGCCCCGGGCCATCGAGACCGCCACCGCCCGGTTCAGCGCCACCACCGGGGACGGCGACAGCGCCAGTAGCCGCTCGTACAGCGCGGCGATGGTCGCCCAGTCGGTGTCCTCGTACCGCCGCGCCTTGGCGTGGCAGGCGGCGATCGCGGCCTGGACCGAGTACGGCCCAGTTCCCGCCCGCCGCAGGGCGTCGAAGCCGCGCCGGATCAGCAGCCCGTCCCAGCGGGCCCGGTTCTGCTCGGCCAGCAGCAGCGGCCGACCGTCCGGGCCCGTCCGGGTGGCCGTGCGCGAGGCCTGGAACTCCAGCAGCGCGGCCAGCCCGTGGGCCTCCGGTTCCGCCGGGATCAGCGCGGCCAGCACCCGAGCCAGCCGCAGCGCGTCCTCGCACAGCTGGGGGCGGATCAGGTCGTCCCCGGCGGTCGCCGAGTAGCCCTCGTTGAAGATCAGGTAGATGACCTCCAGCACTGAGGAGAGCCGCTGCGCCCGGTCCTCCCCGTACGGCACCTCGAACGGCACCCCCGCCTTCGCCAGCGTCCGCTTGGCCCGGACGATCCGCTGCGCCACCGTCGACTCGGGCACCAGGAAGGCGCGGGCGATCTCCGGCGTGGCCAGCCCGCCGAGCAGCCGGAGGGTGAGGGCGATCCGGGACTCCGCCGACAGCGCCGGGTGGCAGGCGGTGAAGATCAGCCGCAGCAGGTCGTCGTCGATGTCCTCCGGCCCGGCCGGCTCCGGGGGCGGCGTGTCCTGCGCCGTCCGTCCCACCTCGGCGAGCTTGCGGGCGTAGACCTCCCGGCGGCGGACCAGGTCGATCGCCCGGTGCCGGGCGGTTGCCGTCAGCCAGGCGCCCGGATTGTCCGGGACACCCTCATGCGGCCACTGCTCCAGCGCGGCCACCAGTGCGTCCTGCGCCAGTTCCTCGGCGATGCCCACGTCCCGTACGATCCGGGCGACCCCGGCGATGATCCGGGCGGACTCGATCCGGAACGCCGTCTCGACGGCCGCCGCCGTGGTTCCTCGGGTAACAACCCTCTCCGTCACGGCCACCCATCAGAGCAGCCGCCGGAGAGGGGGGCAAGCACGGCCACGACGTCAATTCCGCGGCTCGGGCATCTCGTCGATCTGCCGGACCTCCGCCTCGACCTGCCAGTGCACCGGGTGGGCCCGCAGGAAGCGGCGGGTCCACTCCAGGGCCTCGGCGTGGTCCTTGCACTGGAGGAGGGCGTAGCCGCCGACGACCTCCTTGGTCTCGGTGAACGGCCCGTCGGTGAAGCCGATCTTTCCGCCGGTCCAGGTCAGCCGGGTGCCCTGGGAGCTCGGGGTGAGGCCGGCCGTCTCCAGCATCACGCCGGCCTTGGTGATCTCCTCGAACAGGGCCCCCATCCGCTGCTCGAAGTCCGGGTCCGGCTCCCATCCCTCGCGGGCCTGCTCGTCGATGCGGATCAGCGTCATGAAGCGCGGCATGGTGACTCCTCGGTCGTGCGGGCGGGGTCTCTCCCCGCCTCTCACCCCTGCGTCGAACCGGATGGTGCCAGATCGACACGTCGCGGAGAATCTTTCCGGTTCCTCCCGCTCCGCGACGGCTGCGCCCCGTCCGCCGTCCGCCCCGGGCGGTGTCCGCCCCGTCCGCCGGGCGCCGCAGTTCGACGGCGGCTGATCGCAGATACCGGCCGCGCAGGGGTTTAGCCATCGCAATTGCGGATGAATGGCGGCATTCGCCCTGGCACTTGCGAATGCCCGAGCGCCCCCTCGGGTAGTCCTCCTCGCGGGCCGCGGCGCCGTGGCCCGCGAGGAGGGAGCACCCATGACCCCGGCGAGACCCACCGTCCGACTCCACGGTCACCTCGACCGCCCCGCCGAGCTGACGGTGGCGCAACTGCGCGCCCTCCCCGCCCGCCGGGTCGAGGTCGGTTTCGACTGCCGGAGCGCGGGCGAGCAGCGCCACGGCTACGAGGGCCCGACACTGCTGGACGTGCTGCGCGCCGCCCGCCCGCGGATCGACTTCTCCGGCCGCAAGCAGCGGCTGCGCTTCCTGCTCTCGGTGGCCGGCGCCGACGGCCACCGGGCGGTGGTCTCCTGGGCCGAGATCGACCCGGACTTCGGCGGCCAGCAGATCCTGCTCGCCACCAGCATGGACGGCGCCCCGCTGGACGCGGCCGGCCCGCAGCTCGTCGTCCCCGACGACCGCTGCGGCGCCCGCTACGTCAGCTCCGTCACCGCCGTCTGGCTCGGCCCCCTCGGCGACCCGGCGCCCCCCGCGGCCTGACGCCCGGCCGCCCATCCCACGGGCCCTGCCGCCCCGGCCCGGCGGCCGCACGCCGGAAGGGCCGGACGGCGGTCCGAAAACACTCGCCGGAGCCGGGTTTCCGTGCCAACATGCCCCATATGGGGACGATTCTTCACGGCACCTTGGTCACGCTCCGCCCGGCCACCGGCGAGGACATCCCGGCGTTGGCGGCCATCCGCGGCACGCCCGAGGTGTTCTCCCGCTGGCGGGGCGGCGACGACCTGGCCGGCGAGGTCGCCAACGACCTGGAGTCTCCCGGCACCGAGACCTTCGCGATCGACCTCGGCGGCAAGGTGGTCGGTGCCATCCAGTGGTACGCCAACAACGACGACGAGTACCGGCACGCCGGGATGGACCTCTACCTCGATCCGACGGTGCACGGCCTGGGCCTGGGCACCGACGCCGTGCGCACGATGGCCAGGCACCTGGTGCACGACCACCACTACCACCGGCTGGTGATCGACCCTGCGGAGGACAACCTCGCCGCGATCCGCTGCTACGCCAAGGTCGGCTTCCGCACCGTCGGCACCATGCGCCAGTACGAGCGCGGCCCGGACGGCACCTGGCACGACAACCTGCTGATGGACCTGCTCGCGGACGAACTGCTCGAAGACTGAGCGGCCCCGGATCCTCTCGCCCCGGCGCCCCCGGGCACCCCGGGGGTCAGGCCGCGGCCGGCGGGCAGCCGCAGGAGCGCCGGACCACCAGCTGGGCCGGGAAGGTGCGGGCGCCCCGGGCACGGCGCTCCGGCCCGCCGAGGACGAGTTCCAGCGCGGCGCGGGCCATCTCGTCCTGCGCCGTGGCGACGGTGGTCAGGGCGGGCCCGGCGATCACCGCCTCGGCGATGTCGTCGAAGCCGGCCACCGCGAGGTCCTCCGGCACCCGGATGCCGAGGTCGTCGGCGGCCCGCAGCAGGCCGATCGCCTGGTCGTCCGTCGTGCAGAACACGGCGGACGGCCGGTCGGGCCGGGCGAGCAGGGCGAGCGCCTCGGCGTGCGCCCGGACCCGGTCGAACGGGGCCGGGACGAGCCGCCCCTCGACGGGCAGCCCGGCCTCCTCCAGCGCGGCGGCCCAGCCGGCCGTCCGCCCGGTGACCGGGTCGTGCGGGCTGAGCGCGAGGGTGCCGCCGAAGCAGTGCACCTCGGCGTGGCCGTGCCCGAGCAGGTGGCGGACCACCTCGCGGGCGCCGCCCTGGTCGTCCGCGACCACGGCTACGCCGCCGGTGCTCTCCGCCCGGTGGTGCAGCAGTACGACGGGGGTGCCGTCGGCCACGTCGAAGCCGGTCAGCCCGGGGGTGGCCGGGTCCTGGGTGACCAGGATCAGACCGTCCACCTGCATCCCGAGGAAGGCGCGGATGTAGTGGGCCTCGCGTTCGTCGGCGTAGTCGGAGTTGCCGATCAGCAGCAGCCGGCCGTGCTCGGCGGCGGCCTGCTCGACGGCGTGCGCGAGCCCGGCGAAGAACGGCTGGCGGGCGTCCGGCACGACCATCCCGAGCAGGTCGGTCCGCCGCCGGGCCATCGCCTGGGCGACCCGGTTCGGCCGGTAGCCGAGCTCCTCGACCGCCGCGAGCACGCGCGCCCGGGTCGCCGCCGCCACCGGCCGCGGCCCGTCGTTGATCACATAACTCACGACCGCCGTGGACGTCCCCGCCACCCGCGCCACATCGTCCCGTGTCACCCTCGCCATGACCGTTGAGCCTACACAGCCCCTGCGACCAGCCTGTTTTGCCGAGTC
The DNA here is from genome assembly GCF_042798815.1 of Kitasatospora sp. NPDC057738. Classification (NCBI taxonomy): domain Bacteria; kingdom Bacillati; phylum Actinomycetota; class Actinomycetes; order Kitasatosporales; family Streptomycetaceae; genus Kitasatospora; species Kitasatospora sp. NPDC057738. Next base: position 97,254 of record NZ_JBHVJT010000027.1, read on the forward strand.
TTCGGCCGGCGTCCGGCCGCCCCGATCGGCCCCGTGCCGTTGCGCCCCGGCCGCGGCCGCCCGGAGGGTGGCGGGACAGGCGGTACCCGGAGCCGCCACCGCCGACCGTGGGAGCAGGCCGATGAGCGCGCCGCCGCACCGGCGGGCCGTCCGGAGCACGCGCCCGGCGGCCCGGCCGCGGGTCCGCATCCACGCCCGGGTGAGGGCCACCCGGGCCGCGGCGCCGGTGCCCGGCGTCGCGGTGACCGAGCGGATCAGCCGTTCGCGCAGCACCTTCATCCTGGCCTGGTTCATGATGGCCGCGATGTGGGCGCTGGCGCTGTCCGTGCTGGTGGCGGCCTGGCTGATCGTCCGGCAGCGGCGCGGCATCGTCTGGCCCGCCCTCGGCTGGCTGGCGGCCACGCTGTTCGCCCTGGTCGGCATGCGCAACGCCGCGCCCGGCAACCCGCCGATCGGTTCGCTGCTGGACTACGCGGCGTTCTTCTGGGCGGAGCTGCTGGTCGCGGTCGGCCTGACCATGGTCGTGGTGCGCGGCGCCCGCGTCGAGGGCGGGCACAAGGACAAGGGCTAGCTAGGCGGCGTCGGGCACGACCACCGTGAGCGAGGTCTCCTGGAGCAGGAAGCCCAGCGACTCGTAGAGCCGGCGGGCCGGGTTGCCCTCGGACACCACGAGGGTCACGTCGGCGAGCCCGCGCGCGGCGGCGTCCCCGACGGTGCGGCGCAGCAGGTCGGCGCCGAGGCCGCGGTAGCCGCGCTCCGGGTGGCGGAAGACGTCGGCGATCCACGGCCGGCCGTCGCGGTCGGTGAGGATCAGCCCGGCGACCACGCGGTCCTCGGCGTCCACCGCCAGCAGGCTGGACGGCAGCACCGGGCCGATGACCTTCCCTTCGAGCAGCAGGCCGAGCCGCTCGGCCAGCACCTGGGCCTTCTCACCCGGGTAGAAGTCGACGTGGCCGGGGTGGAACGCGCCCCGCCAGGCCTCGTACAGCTCCTCGGGCGCGCGGTCGCAAGGCACCGTCCGCAGGCCCTCGCGCAGCGGCGTCCCGGCCCAGTCGGCGGGCGGGGGATCGGCGCGCAGGTCGCGGCGGAAGGTGTGGGCGTGCCGCAGCACCCGCGCGCCGTGCGTCACCAGCTCCTGCCCGAGCGCGGGAGGGCCGGAGACCACCCAGCCGGGCAGCTCGGCCCGGATGAACCCGGCGGCGTCCACCGATCCGTCCAGGACCTCCAGCAGGTCGGCCCAGGGCCGTCCCTCCCGCTCGTCCAGCAGGTAGCGCAGCACCGGCTCGCCGTCGGCACCGCGCCTGACCACCCAGTCCTCGGCCATGGCCCACCCCACAATCGTGCGATCGTTCGTCGGCGGCCCATGCTCACCGAGGCTCTGCCGTCCGGCAACCGGTTATTTCAGGCCACCACCGCGGCCCGGACGCAGAGCACGTCCGGCAGGTGGGAGAGCAGCAGCGACCAGCTCTCGCCCTCGTCCCGGCTGCCGTACACGTCGCCGGTCCGGTTGCCGAAGTAGATGCCCGCCGGGTCGGCGTCGTCGGTGCGCAGGGCGTCGCGCAGCACGATGCCGTAGTGGTCCTCGCCGGGCAGGCCCTGGGCGAGCTGCTGCCAGCTGGTGCCGCCGTCGGTGGTGCGGAAGACCCGGCAGCGGCGGCCGGGCGGGATGCGGTCGTCCGAGCCGCCGAGCGGGAAGAGGTAGGCGGTGCCGGCCCGGCGCGGGTGGGCGGCCACGGCGAAGCCGAACTCGGCGGGCAGCCCGTCCACGATCGAGTGCCAGCCGGCGCCCCAGTCGTCGCTGCGGTAGACACCGCCGTGGTTCTGGAGGTAGAGCCGGTCCGGGTGGACGGGGTCCTGGGCGATCTTGTGCACGCACTGGCCGAACTCGGGGTACTGGCCCTCCTCCGGGAGGAACTCGGCGCGCAGGCCGGTGTTGGAGGGCTGCCAGCTGTCGCCGCCGTCCTTGCTGCGGTAGACGCCGCCGCTGGAGACGGCGACCAGCAGCCGCTGCGGGTCGCGCGGGTCGGTCAGGATGGTGTGCAGGCCCTGGCCGCCGTACCCGGCGCCCCACTGCGACCGCTGCGGGTGGTTCCAGAGCGGCTCGACCAGCGCGAAGCTCTCGCCGCCGTCGGTGGAGCGGAACAGCGCGGCCGGTTCGGTGCCCGCGTAGACGACGCCGGGGGCCTCCGCCCCGGCGGGCTGGAGCTGCCAGACCCGGGTGAGCGAGGCGCCGGTGGACTCGGGGAAGCGGATGGCCGGCCGCGGCGGCTCGTACCAGCCGGCGCCGAGGTCGTCGGAGCGCCAGACCGAGGGGCCCCAGTGGCTGCTGTCGGCGCCGACCAGCACTCTGGTCCGGCCGTCGCGGCGGTCGATGGAGACCGAGTAGATCGCGTTCATCGGGAAGTGCGGCCCGCTGAACTCCCACGTCAGCCGGTCGCGGCTGCGGCCGAGAAAGAGGCCCTTCTCGGTTCCGACGGCCAACAGCACCTCGGTCATGCCTCACACCACCTGGTCATGTGCACGGCCCCCCGGGACGGCCCCCGACTGCCAGTGTCCCGCCGACCACCGGCGGCCACCTCTCGCCGCGCCGGTCACCCGGGAGGCCGACACGAACGAGGGCCGTCCGGGGGACGAACGAGGGCCCGCGGGAGCGCCGGCCGCCCGGGTGCCGGCCCGCGGGAGCGCCGCCCGCCCGCCCGCGGGAGC
>NZ_JBHVJT010000028.1:0-52676 GCF_042798815.1 Kitasatospora sp. NPDC057738
GGAGCCGGGCGGCGGTTCGGGGGTGGTGCGGGTCAGGCCTTGCGGAGCTGGAAGGCGAGGCCGAGGGAGTCGTCGGCGAAGGTCTCGGAGTCCCAGTCGGCCGCGCCGGCGGCGAAGTCGGTGGCGAGGACCTCCTCGGCGACGAGGGGGCCGTGTTCGGCGATGGCTTCGGCGGTCTCCTCCGAGGTGGCGCGCCAGCGCAGGACGATGCGGTCGGCGACGTCCAGGCCGGAGTTCTTGCGGGCCTCCTGGATCTGGCGGATGGCGTCGCGGGCGATGCCGAGCCGCTTGAGCTCCGGGGTGATGGCCAGGTCGAGGGCGACGGTGGCGCCGGACTCGTTGGCGACGGCCCAGCCCTCGCGCGGGGTCTCGGTGATGATCACCTCGTCGGGGGAGAGGGTGATCGGTTCACCGTTCAGTTCGACGGAGGTGGTGCCCGAGGCGCGCAGTTCGGCGGCCAGGCGGGCGGCGTCGGTGGCGGCGACCGCCTTGGCGACGTCCTGGACGCCCTTGCCGAAACGCTTGCCCAGCGCGCGGAAGTTGGCCTTGGCGCTGGTGTCGACCAGCGAACCGCCGACCTCCGCCAGCGACTCCAGGGCGGAGACGTTGAGCTCCTCGGCGATCTGCGCGCGCAGGTCGGCCGGCAGCTCCTCCCAGCCCTGGGCGGCGACCAGCGCGCGCGAGAGCGGCTGACGGGTCTTCACGCCGGACTCGGCGCGGGTGGCCCGGCCCAGCTCGACCAGGCGGCGGACCAGCGCCATGTGCCGGGAGAGCTCGGTGTCGATCAGCGACTCGTCGGCCTCCGGCCAGGTGGCCAGGTGCACCGAGGCCGGGGCCTCCGGGGCGACCGGGACGACCAGGTCCTGCCAGACCCGCTCGGTGATGAACGGGGTGAGCGGGGCCATCAGGCGGGTGACCGTCTCCAGCGCCTCGTGCAGCGTGGCGAGCGCGGCGGCGTCGCCCTGCCAGAAGCGGCGGCGGCCGCGGCGGACGTACCAGTTGGACAGGTCGTCGACGAAGCCCGACAGCAGCTTGCCGGCGCGCTGGGTGTCGTACGCCTCGTAGGCCGCGTCGACCTCGCGGACCAGGGTGTTCAGCTCGGAGAGCACCCAGCGGTCCAGCTGCGGGCGGTCGGCCGGGGCCGGGTCGTTCGCCGACGGCGCCCAGTTCGAGGTGCGGGCGTACAGGGCCTGGAAGGCGACGGTGTTCCAGTAGGTGAGGAGGGTCTTGCGGACCACCTCCTGGATGGTGCCGTGGCCGACCCGGCGGGCCGACCAGGGCGAACCGCCGGCCGCCATGAACCAGCGGACGGCGTCGGCGCCGTGCTGGTCCATCAGCGGGATCGGCTGGAGGATGTTGCCCAGGTGCTTGGACATCTTGCGGCCGTCCTCGGCCAGGATGTGGCCCAGGCAGACGACGTTCTCGTAGCTGTTCCTGTCGAACACCAGGGTTCCGACCGCCATCAGCGTGTAGAACCAGCCGCGGGTCTGGTCGATCGCCTCGGAGATGAACTGCGCCGGGTAGCGCTTCTCGAACAGCTCCTTGTTCTGGTACGGGTAGCCGTACTGGGCGAAGGGCATCGAGCCCGAGTCGTACCAGGCGTCGATGACCTCGGGCACGCGGGTGGCGGTGCCGCCGCAGTCGCGGCAGGCGAAGGTCACCGCGTCGATGTACGGGCGGTGCGGGTCGAGGCCGCTCTGGTCGGTGCCGGTGAGCTCGGACAGCTCGGCCAGCGAGCCGACGCAGGTGAGGTGGCCCTCCTCGCAGCGCCAGATCGGCAGCGGGGTGCCCCAGTAGCGGTTGCGGCTGAGCGCCCAGTCGATGTTGTTGTTCAGCCAGTCGCCGAAGCGGCCGTGCTTGACCGTGTCCGGGAACCAGTTGGTGGCCTCGTTCTCGCGGATCATCGCGTCCTTGACGGCGGTGGTCCGGATGTACCAGGACGGCTGCGCGTAGTAGAGCAGCGCGGTGTGGCAGCGCCAGCAGTGCGGGTAGCTGTGCTCGTACGGCAGGTGACGGAAGAGCAGGCCGCGCTCCTTGAGGTCCGCGACCAGGGCCTCGTCGGCCTTCTTGAAGAACTGGCCGCCGACCAGCGGGACCTCGGGGGCGAAGGTGCCGTCGCCGAGCACCGGGTTGACCACCGGCAGGCCGTACTTGCGGCAGGTCGCGAGGTCGTCCGCGCCGAAGGCGGGGGACTGGTGGACGATGCCGGTGCCGTCCTCGGTGGTGACGTAGTCGGCGTTGAGGACGTAGTGGGCGTTCTCGATCTCGACCAGGTCGAAGGGGCGGCGGTAGGCCCAGCGCTCCATCTCGGCGCCGGTGAAGGACTCGCCGGTGGTCTCCCAGCCCTCGCCGAGCGCCTTGGCGACCAGCGGCTCGGCGACGACCAGCTGCTCCTCGCCGTCGGTGGCCACCACGTAGGTGACCTCCGGGTGGACGGCGGCGGCGGTGTTGGAGACCAGGGTCCACGGGGTGGTGGTCCACACCAGCAGGGCGGCCCGGCCGGCCAGCGGGCCGCTGGTGAGCGGGAAGCGGACGAAGACCGAGGGGTCGACCACGGTCTCGTAGCCCTGGGCCAGCTCGTGGTCCGACAGGCCGGTGCCGCAGCGCGGGCACCAGGGGGCGACCCGGTGGTCCTGGACCAGCAGGCCCTTGTCGAAGATCTGCTGGAGCGACCACCACACGGACTGGACGTACGACGGGTCCATCGTGCGGTAGGCCTCGTCGAGGTCGACCCAGTAGCCCATGCGGGTGGTCAGCTCGGCGAAGGCGTCGGTGTGGCGGGTCACCGAGTCGCGGCACTTGGCGTTGAACTCGGCGATGCCGTACGCCTCGATGTCCTGCTTGCCGGAGAAGCCCAGCTCCTTCTCGACGGCGAGCTCGACCGGCAGGCCGTGGCAGTCCCAGCCGGCCTTGCGGGCGACGTGGTAGCCCTTCATGGTCCGGAAGCGCGGGAAGACGTCCTTGAAGACGCGGGCCTCGATGTGGTGGGCGCCGGGCATGCCGTTGGCGGTGGGCGGGCCCTCGTAGAACACCCACTCGGGGCGGCCCTCGGACTGCTCCAGGCTGCGCTGGAAGATCTTGTTGTCCTGCCAGAAGGACAGGATCTGGTGCTCCAGGGCAGGCAGATCCACCTGCGCGGGGACGGGGTTGTAGGAGCTGGCCATCGCGGCGTCTACCTCCGGTGGATGCGGGACTGGATCCTCCGGAGGGACGAGACGGCCCGGCCGTCCCGCGGTACCACCCTCCTTGGCCGCGGTGCTGCGTTCGCGGCCCTCTTGTTTGGGCTTGCTGCCGGGTCTAGTGGGCCACCGCGGCATCGCGGCGGCCGTTCTTCCGGCGGCTCCGGGGTGATCTTCCCGTCGTGCACACCCCCGGGCTCGCACCGTCCCCGGGTCGCTGGTGGCTGCGTACGTCGGTACTCGTCCCATCTGCGCCTTGCCCCGCCAGTGTATCGGCCGGGTGCGGCGGTTTGTCCAAACCGTTTCCCGGTGGGTGGCCCGGAGCACTCCGGGGGCGCTCCGGGAGCGTTCCGGGGGCGTTCGCCGAGGGAGGTTAGCCGGAGTCGATCTGGGCACAAATCTCTGAGCGCACGGGGCGTGACGGTTGGGACGGCTGCCTGGGTGGGAACGTTATGAGGCGTCGGTATGTCATGTTGTGACCGGTTTTGATCGGGATTATCGTTCCGGCACTGGAAGCCGCCGGGAACCGGCGGCTCGATTCGTTCGTAGATGGGGTCGAAAGCCATGGCTGAGAAGGGAACCGGCGCGGGCACCGCCACCAAGCGGGCACGCAAGGCCGTGGCGGTCGACCCAGGGGAGGGGCCCGTGACCACTACCGCACCGAAGAGCAGCACCGACACCGTCACCGCGCCGAGAGGCGCCGAGTCGGTGGACCCGGCCACGCTGCCGGTCCGGCCCGGCGAGGACCCGTGGACCGCCGAGGAGGTCCACGAGCTGCACGACGAGCTGATCAGCGACCTGGACCGGCTCCGGACCGAGATCGGCGCCGCCGAGGCGGCCATCTCCGGCCTGATGCGCGACTCCAACGACGGAGCCGGCGACGACCAGGTGGACGCCGGTACGAAGAACATCTCGCGGGAGAGCGAGCTGGCGCTGGCCAACAACGCGCGGGACAGCCTGGCCCAGACCGAGCGCGCGCTGGATCGACTGGAGGGCGTCGGCTTCGGCACCTGCGAGTCCTGCGGGCAGGCCATCGGCAAGGCCCGGATGCAGGCCTTCCCCAGGGCGACGCTCTGCGTGCAGTGCAAGGCCAAGCAGGAACGCCGCTGAACCGGGCGACCGGAGCGACGCGCGGGGTCGGGCTTGCCGTACGCTCGACCCCGTAATGTCGCCCGAGTAACGTCGCCTGACGCGTTCGTGAACGCGGGCAGGCTGTCACCGGCCCACCACCCTCCCCCTCCTGCGGACCGGGGGAGCTCCATCGGCAGCGGAGCGGATCATCAGCACGCAAGGTTCCCCCCAGACCCGGGACGACGCCGTCCCGTCCCCCGCCGATGCCGTGGAGGTGCCCGTGGCGGAGCCGACCGGGGCGTCCGTGGACGACGCGGGGACCGAGAAGCCCAAGGGGCGGCGCCGGGTCGGGGTGCTGCTGGTCGTGGCGGTGCTCGCCTTCCTGATCGACCTGGGCAGCAAGCTGCTGGTGGTCGCCCGGCTGGAGAACCACGCGGCGATCAAGGTGATCGGGGACGTGGTCACCTTCCAGGTGATCCGCAACTCGGGCGCGGCCTTCGGGATGGGGCAGGCGCTGACCGTCGTCTTCACGATGATCGCCTCCGCCGTCATCGTGGTGATCTGGCGGATCGCGCGCCGCCTGTACAGCCTGCCCTGGGCGATCGCGCTCGGGCTGCTGCTCGGCGGGGCGCTCGGCAACCTCACCGACCGGCTGTTCCGCGCCCCCGGCGTCTTCCGCGGGCATGTGGTGGACTTCATCTCCGTCCAGCACTTCGCGGTCTTCAACCTCGCGGACTCGGCGATCGTCTGCGGCGGAATCCTGGTGGTGCTGCTCTCCTTCCGGGGCAGCAACCCGGACGGGACGCTCCACCAGCAGGCCGACAAGGCGGAGAAGACGGAGCAGGCGGAGAAGTAGCCCCGGCCACCGGCGGGCGGGGGAGGGCCGCGTTTCCGGCATACTCGTACGGGTGAGTACCGCAGCGCAGATCCGCAGCCTCCCCGTTCCCGACGGCCTGGAGGGCGAGCGCCTCGACGCCGCCCTGGCCCGGATGTTCGGCTTCTCCCGGACCAAGGCCGCCGAGCTGGCCGCCGACGGCAAGGTGACGCTCGACGGCGCCGCGGCCGGCAAGTCGGACCGGGTGACCGCCGGCTCCTGGCTGGAGGTCGAGATCCCGGCCCCGGCCGCGCCCGTGCGGATCGTCGCCGAGGCGGTCGAGGGCATGCGCATCGTCCACGACGACGAGGACATCGTGCTGGTCGACAAGCCGGTCGGCGTCGCCGCGCACCCCAGCCCGGGCTGGACCGGCCCCACCGTGATCGGCGGGCTGGCCGCGGCCGGGTACCGGATCTCCACCTCGGGCGCCGCCGAGCGCCAGGGCATCGTGCACCGGCTGGACGTCGGCACCTCCGGGCTGATGGTGGTCGCCAAGTCCGAGCGCGCCTACACCGACCTCAAGCGGCAGTTCCACGACCGGATCACCGAGAAGCGCTACCACACCCTGGTGCAGGGCCACCCGGACCCGATGAGCGGGACGGTGGACGCGCCGATCGGCCGGCACCCCAGCTCGGACTGGAAGTGGGCCGTCACCCGGGACGGCAAGCCGTCCGTCACCCACTACGACCTGATCGAGGCGTACCGGGCCGCGTCGCTGCTGGCGATCAAGCTGGAGACCGGGCGCACCCACCAGATCCGCGTCCACATGTCCGCGCTGCGGCACCCCTGCGTGGGCGACCTGACGTACGGCGCCGACCCGACGCTGGCCAAGCGGCTGGGCCTGACCCGGCAGTGGCTGCACGCGGTGTCGCTCGGCTTCGAGCACCCGGCGGACGGGCAGTGGGTCGAGTTCTCCAGCGAGTACCCGGAGGACCTCAGGAAGTCGCTGGACATCATCGCGGCGGAGAGCTGAGGTGGCGGCTGCCACCGTCCGGATCGCCGAGGGGGAGGCGGACCTGGAGCTCGTGCGGGCCGTCCGGCGCGAGGTCTTCGTCGTCGAGCAGAACGTGCCGGAGGAGCTGGAGTACGACGAGTACGACGCGACCTCGGTGCACCTGCTGGCCCTCGGGGCCGACGGGGCCGCGCTGGGGACGGCGCGGCTGATCTTCGGGGAGCAGGCGCGCGAGCTCACCGGCGGTGTCGAGGGGCGCGTGCTGCTCGGGCGGCTCGCGGTCGTCGCGGCGGCCCGGGGGACGGGCCTCGGGGCGGTGCTCGTACGGGCGGTCGAGGCCGCGGGGGCCGAGCGCGGCGCGGTGGAGGTCGAGCTGCACGCGCAGGTGCGGGCGCTCGGGTTCTACGAGCGGCTGGGGTACGTGGCCGAGGGGCCCGTGTACGACTCCGCGGGCATCCCGCACCGGACGATGACGCGGATGTTGTAGCTGTAGGCGTTCCGGTCGGACGGCGCCGTACCTCCGGGGCGGGTTCCCGCTGGTCGCCCTTCGCTTCGCGCGGTTCCCCGTGCCCCGGTCGGGGTGCGGGGAACTCTTGTTTCCGGCGCGGTCGCGGTCGCGGTTCAGCCTTCGGTGGTGCGCAGGCGGGGGAGGGCGTGGGGGTGCTCGTCGCGCAGGTGGGCGATGAGCTGTTCTCGGATGTCGAAGCGGAGCCGGGCGGCGTCGTCCGGGGTGCGGGCCGTCATGGTGGCGCGGACGACGATGGTGCTGGGCGTGGTGTCGGTGACGTGCAGGGCCCACTCGTCGCCGTCCCACAGCGGGTGCCGGTCCAGGCGGGCGCGCAGGACGGCGCGCAGCTCCTCCATCGGGGTGGTGTGGTCGAGGTGGAGCAGCACGGCGGCGAGCAGGCCGGGGTCGCGGCGGGTCCAGTTCTCGAAGGGCTTGTTGACGAAGTACGAGACCGGGACGACCAGCCGGCGGTAGTCCCAGAGCCGGACCACCAGGTAGGTGAGGGTGATCTCCTCGACGGTGCCCTGCTGGCCGTCCACCACCACGGTGTCGCCGATCCGGACGGTGTCGCTGAAGGCGATCTGGAGGCCGGCGAAGAAGTTGCCCAGGGTGCTCTGGGCGGCGATGCCGGCCACGATGCCGATGACGCCCGCCGAGGCGAGCAGGCTGGCGCCGACGGTGCGCATGGCGGAGAAGGTCAGCAGCATCACGGCCACCGTGACCACGACGATCAGCGCGCCGGCCACCCGGCGCAGCATGCCGATCTGGGTGCGCACCCGCTGGACCCGGGCCGGGTCGTCGACGCGGGTCTCGTAGCGGCTGAGCAGCGCCTCCAGGAGGGCGGCCACCACGCGGACGGTGAGCCAGCCCAGCGAGGCGAGCAGGAACAGCAGGAGCAGGTGCTGGGCGCCGGCGTCGCCCTTCAGGTGGAAGATCCGCTGGAGCGGTCTGGCCGCGAGCAGCAGGGCCGACACGACGGAGAGCTGGAGCGGGATCCGGCAGCGGCGCAGCAGCGGCCAGACCGGGGCCGAGGGGTTGCGGGCGGCGATCCGCTGGAGGGCCTGGTCGACGATCCAGCCGATCGCCAGGGTGGCGGCGACGGTGGCGAGCAGTGAGATCAGCGGCCAGGGCATGCGCCGTACGATACTCGGGCACAGTGGGGCGAACCGGGCGAAATGGTGTGGCGGCTTTATCGGACACCTACCCGGACGGCGGATACGATCAGCGCCCATGGAGTTCGGTGGGGCATGGCGTCGCTGGCGCGCCCGGGGAACAACGGTCGGACGCGGGCTGCTGGCCGGGGCGGTGGCCCTGGTGGCGGTGGCCGCGGCCGGCACCGCGACGGTGGCGTCCGGCGGTGAGCGGGCGGTCCACCAGGAGGACCGTTTCCTCAGCATGCCGGAGACGCCCGGCAGCACCCAGCAGGTCCAGCTGGACACCTCCTTCTTCACCACCGGCGGCGGTCCGCGCCCGGCGGTGCTCCTGGCGCACGGCTTCGGCGGTTCCAAGGAGGGCGAGCGCGAGCGCGCCGAACAGCTGGCCCGGCAGGGGTACGCGGTACTGACCTGGTCGGCGCGCGGCTTCGGCCACTCGGGCGGCAGGATCGGGCTGAACGCGCCGGACCGCGAGGTCGAGGACGTCAAGCACCTGGTGGACTGGCTGGCCCAGCGGCCCGAGGTGCAGCTGGACGCCGCCGGCGACCCGAAGGTCGGCATCACCGGCGCCTCGTACGGCGGGGCGGTCTCGCTGCTGGCCTCCGCGTACGACCCCCGGATCGACGCCGTCGCCACCCAGATCACCTGGTGGAACCTGGCCGACGCGCTGTTCCCGCAGGGCGTCCAGGGCTCGGGCGCGGCGGACGGCGTGTTCAAGAAGCTGTGGGCCGGGATCTTCTTCACCACCGGCTCGGCCGGGGACCTCGGGCCCTCCGGCGGGGCGCCGCGGGAGGGCGGCGGGCCGAAGCCGACCGCGGACGGGCCGGTCGGCTGCGGGCGGTTCCTGGACTCGCTCTGCCGGATGTACGACCGGGTCGCCACCGCCGGGCACGCCGATCCGGAGGCCGTCGCGCTGCTGGAGCGCTCCAGCCCGTCCTCGGTGGCGGCGCAGCTCAAGGCGCCCACGCTGGTGGTGCAGGGGCAGCAGGACTCGCTGTTCCCGCTGGACCAGGGCGACCGCATCGCCAAGGCGGTGGCCGCCAACGGCGCGCCGGTCGCGGTGGACTGGTTCGCCGGCGGCCACGACGGCGGGACGGACACCAGCGCCCGGGTCGACGACCGGGTGACCGCCTGGTTCGACCACTACCTGAAGGGGGACGGCAACGACACCGGCGCCGCCTTCCGGGTCACCCGCACCGGCGGGGTCGACTCGACCGGCTTCCAGGCCGTGCTGCGCGGAGCCACCGCCGACCGGTACCCGGGGCTGGGCGGAACCGGCTCGCGGACCGTCGAGCTGACGGGCGGCGAGCAGACCCTCGCCAACCCTCCCGGCGGCGCGCCGCCCGGGATCTCGACCCTGCCGGGCGTCGGCGCGCTCAGCCAGGCGGCCTCGCTGGGCGCCGGGCTCTCACTGGACTTCCCCGGGCAGAACGCCGCCTTCGACTCGGTGCCGCTGGACTCGCCGCTGCACCTGACCGGGCAGCCGACCGTGCCGGTGCGGGTGACGGCGGACCGGCCGGACGCGGTCCTGTTCGCGAAGCTGTACGACGTCGGGCCGGACGGCAAGGCGGTGCTGCCGCAGCAGCTCGCCGCCCCGCTGCGGGTCACCGGCGCGGACGCCGGGCAGACCGTCACGGTCGAGCTGCCGACCGTGGACCACACCTTCCCCGCCGGGCACCGGGTGCGACTGGTGCTGGCCGCCACCGACCTCGCCTACGCCTCGCCGGTCGAGCCGGCCACCTACCGGGTGGCACCGGCCGGGGCGCTCACCGCGCCGACCGTCGCCGAACTGGTCACCGAGGCGGCCCCGCTGCCCTCGCGCACCTGGCTGCTGCCGGTGATCGCCGTCCTGGTGGCCGCGGCCCTGGTGCTGGCGCCGCGGCTGCGCCGCCGCCGGGCCGCCGGGCCCGCCTTCGACCCGGAGCTGGCCGCGGTGCCGCTGCGGATCAGCGGGCTGAGCAAGCGCTACAAGGGCGCCCAGGACCGCTACGCCGTACGGGAACTGGGCTTCCGGGTGGAGCAGGGACAGGTGCTCGGCCTGCTCGGGCCGAACGGTGCCGGCAAGACCACCACGCTGCGGATGCTGATGGGACTCATCCGGCCGGACGCCGGGGAGATCCGGATCTTCGGTCACCTGGTGCGGCCCGGCGCGCCCGTGCTCTCGCGGGTCGGGGCGTTCGTGGAGGGCGCGGGCTTCCTGCCGCACCTCACCGGGCGGGCCAACCTGCGGCTGTACTGGCAGGCGACCGGACGGCCGGAGGCCGACGCCCGCTTCGACGAGGCGCTGGCCATCGCCGGGCTCGGCGAGGCGCTGGACCGCGCGGTGCGGACGTACTCGCAGGGCATGCGGCAGCGGCTGGCGATCGCGCAGGCGATGCTCGGGATGCCGGACCTGCTGATCCTGGACGAGCCGACCAACGGGCTGGACCCGCCGCAGATCCGTGAGATGCGCGAGGTGATGATCCGCTACGCGGCCGGCGGGCGGACCGTGATCGTGTCGAGCCACCTGCTGTCCGAGGTCGAGCAGAGCTGTACGGACCTGGTGGTGATGGACCGCGGGCGGCTGGTCACGGCCGGCCCGGTCGGGGACATCGTGGGCGCCGGCGAGCTGCTGATGATCGGCATCGCCGGCCCGTACGACCCGGTGCCGGTGGTCGAGAAGGTCGCCGCGCTCGCCGGGGTCGGCTCGGTGGAGGCCGTCGACGGCGGCCTGCTGGTGCGCCTGGACGGACTGGCGGCCAGCGCGCTGCTGGCCGAACTGGTGCGGCTGGAGGTACCGGTGGAGAGCGCCGGGCCGCAGCGCCGCCTGGAGGACGCGTTCCTGTCGTTGATCGGAGGTGGAGCGTGAGCGTCGCCCCGAAGGACCACACCGAGCCGAAGGACCGTGCCGAGTCGATGGACCGTGCCGAGGACCGCGCCGAGTCGAGGAACCACGCCGAGTCGATGGACCGCGCCGAGTCGAGGGACCACGCCGAGGGGTACCGGGCGAGCCGGACGCTGCCGCTGCGGGTGGAGGCCATGCGGCAGCTGCGCCGGCGCCGCACGATGGTGATCGGCGGGGTGCTGGCCGCCATGCCGTTCGTCCTCCTGGCCGCGTTCCAGATCGGCGGTACCCCGGGCCGTCCGGGCCGGACCAGTTTCATCGAGCTGGCCACCGCCTCGGGGGCCAACTTCGCGGTCACCATGCTGTTCGTCGGCACCGGCTTCATGCTGGTCATCCCCGTCGCGCTGTTCTGCGGGGACACCGTCGCCTCCGAGGCCAGCTGGTCCTCGCTGCGCTACCTGCTGGCCGCACCGGTGCCCCGGGCCCGGCTGCTGGCCCGCAAGTTCGCCGTCGGCCTGGCGTTCTCGGCGGTGGCGGTGGTGATGCTGCCCGCGATCGGGCTGGTCGTCGGCACGGCCGCGTACGGCTGGGGGGACCTCGAACTGCCCGCCGGGGTCAGCCTGCCGGCCGGGCAGGCGCTGCCCCGGATCGCCATCGCGGTGGCCTTCGTCCTCCTGAGCGAGACCGTGATCGCGGCGCTCGCCTTCTGGCTCTCCACCGCGACGGACGCGCCCCTGGGCGCCGTCGGCGGCGCGGTGTTCGCCTCGATCATCACCGGGGTGCTGGACGCCGTCACCGCGCTGGGCGACCTGCGGGAGTGGCTGCCGGCGCACTGGCAGTACTCCTGGGCGGACGCCCTGCAGCCGCAGCTGGAATGGGGCGGCATGGTGCAGGGCGTCTCGCTGTCGCTCTCGTACGCGGCGGTGCTGCTGGCGCTGGCGTTCCGGGGGTTCGCGCGCAAGGACGTGGTGTCGTAGGCGTGCGGTGGGGCACCGCCGGGGCATGCGGGATCATGGGTGGGTAGCTGACCTCGCTGGTGAAGGACCCGAACCGTGGCCCAGATCGTCCTCTTCCACTCCGCCTACGGGCTGCGCCCCGCCGTGCGCGCCGCCGCCGAGCGGCTGCGCGCCGCCGGGCACACCGTGCACACGCCGGACCTGTTCGACGGGCGGACCTTCGAGTCCGTCGAGGAGGCGCAGGAGTTCCAGGAGGAACTCGGCGGCCGTGACGAGCTGCTGCGGCGGGCGGTGACCGCGGCCGCGCCGGTGTCCGAGGGCGGGCTGGTGTACGCCGGCTTCTCGCTCGGCGGCGCGGTGGCGCAGAACCTGGCACTGGCCGACGAGAAGGCCCGCGGGCTGCTGCTCCTGCACGGCACCTCGGACCTGCGGGAGGACGCGGCCACCGAGATCCCGGTGCAGCTGCACATCGCGGAGCCGGACCCGTTCGAGCCGGAGGACTGGCTGAACGCCTGGTACCTGCGGATGCGGCGGGCCGGGGCCGAGGTGGAGGTGCACCGCTACCGGGGCGCCGGGCACCTGTTCACCGACCCGGAGCTGCCGGACTACGACGAGGAGGCGGCCGAGCGCGCCTGGGCGGCGTCGCTGGACTTCCTCGCGGAGCTGGACGACTGACGGCTGCGGCGGGACACGGCCTCGCCCGCCCGGGCGGGAGTCCGGGCGGGCGGAACGGTCGGGCTCGGGGTCAGAGCGGCTGGGGCTTGATCATGGCGAAGGGGGCGCCCTGCGGGTCGGTGACGACGGTCATCCGGCCGGCCATCATGTCGAAGGGCGGGGCGAGGACGGTGCCGCCGCTCTTGACCAGGGCGTCCACGGTGGAGTCGACGTCGTCGACCGCGAAGTACGTCAGCCAGTGGGCCGGGGTGCCGGGCGGGTCGTTGGCGAGCAGGGTGGCGCCGCCCACCGCCCGGCCGCCGACGTTCAGTACCCAGTACGAGTCCACTCCCGGCATCGGCTCGATCTCGATGCCGAACGCCTCGCCGTAGAAGGCGGTGGCGGCCGGGATGTCGCTGGTGTGCAGCTCGTTCCAGGTCAGCGCGCCGGCCTCGTTGACGACCTGGGCGCCGAAGAACTCGCCCGGCTGCCAGACGCCGAACACCGCGCCCTGCGGGTCGGCGGCGATCAGCATCCGGCCCAGGTCGCCGACGTCCATGACCGGGACGATCAGGGTGCCGCCGGCGGCGACGATCGCGTCCTGGGTGGCCTGGGCGTCGGTGGAGGCCAGGTAGCTGGTCCAGACGGTCGGCGGCTCCGGCATCCCCTCGGGGGCCGTCCCCGGGCCGATGCCGGCCGCGGCCTTGCCGTTGAGGGTGCAGACGGCGTAGCCGCCGAACTCGGCCGGGCCGGCCTGCCCCTGCCAGCCGAGGAGGTCGCGGTAGAAGTCCAGCGCGGCCTGCTGGTCCTTGGCCATCAGATCGACCCAGCACGGGGTGCCGGTCGCGTACGGGGTGGTGACTTCGGGCATGATCGCCCTTTCTGGTGAGGGGTCCCTGCCGGTCACCATCTCCTCGTGCACCGTGGCTCGCCACTCGACACACCGCCGCGGCCGCCGGCCCGGGCGGGACCAGGGCGGAGAGCTCCCCGATGGCCGTACAGGTGCGCCCGTTCGGCGTACGGTCGACATATGGACGCACAGGCGCGACTGCTCTCCGTCAACGTCGGCAGGCCCCGGCCGAACCCGTGGAAGAAGGACCTCGGGCTCACCGGCATCGACAAGCGCCCGGTGGACGGCCCGGTCGCGGTGGCCGCACCGGGCCCCCGGGGGACGGGCGCGATCGCCCTGGCCGGGGACCGGGTGTACGACCTGAAGCACCACGGCGGCGACGACCAGGCGGTGTACGCCTACGCCCGGGAGGACCTGGACGGCTGGCAGACCGAGCTGGGCCGGGAACTGGCCAACGGCTCCTTCGGCGAGAACCTGACCACCACGGGCCTGGACGTGAACGACGCGCTGATCGGGGAGCGCTGGCGGATCGGCCCGGACATCGTCCTGGAGGTGTCCTGCGCGCGCATCCCCTGCGGCACCTTCCAGGGCTGGCTGGCGAGGGAGGGCTGGATCCGGCGCTTCACCGAGGCGGCCCTGCCGGGCGCCTACCTGCGGGTGGTCGCACCGGGCGAGCTGCGCGCCGGGGACGCGGTGGAGGTGGTGCACCGTCCGGACCACGACGTCACGGTGGCCCGGTCGTTCCGCGCGGTGACGACCGAACCGGAGCTGCTGCCAAGCCTGTTGGCGGTGGAGGCGTTCCCGGAGGAGATCAAGGAGCTGGTGCGCCGCCGGGTCCGGCCCCTGGACGCGGCGCTGTGAGCACACCGGCCACCGTCCGGCCGCCTCGCGATCGGGGCCCACGACGGTACGGCCGGTGTCGGTGGGTACGGCTAGCGTGAGCGCACGTGGGCAGCTGGGCTGACACCGGGGGGACCGATGGAGAACGCGCCGGACCACGGCCGGACCGTGCGGAACGGTTCGCTCGCGATGATCGGCCTGGGGGTCCTGCTGTTCGTCCTCAGCCTGGTCTATCTGATACCGCACGACATGGGGGTGACGTCGGCTCTGCGCAGCCGCGGCGTCCACGCCACGGCGGTCGTCACCGGGTGCGTGGAGGTGAGCGGGCCGCAGGACAACCCGGCGGGCAACTCCGAGTGCCGGGTGCGGTTCACGACGTCCGAGGGGGCGTCCGTCGAGACCCGACTCGCCTACGTCACCGGCAGCGTCAAGGCCCGTGACACCGTGACGGTGGTGTACGACCCCCGGCACACCGACACCGCCGCCCTCGCTTCGAGCATCGGTTTCTGGAACTCACTGAGCCGGAACGCGCTCGACGTGGTCGCCGTGGTCGCGTCGGTGGTCATGGTCCTGCTGGGCCTCGCGGTCCTTCTCGCGTACCGATGGCTCACCCGGGCGCGCAGCCGGCCCGGGGCGACGTGACGCCCCCTCGCCCGGGGAGGGCGAGGGGCGCGGCTCGGGGGATCAGACGTCGAGCTTCTCGAAGGTGAAGGCGGTGGCGCCTTCGAGGACGGGGATGACCTCGATCGGGCTCCGCCTGCCGGGTTCGAGGACGGTCCACGAGGAACCGTGGGGGGACGCGATCCGGTACGTGTTCGGGGTGCCGTCGACGGGGATCAGCTCCCACTCCGGGGCGTCGCCCTGGTCGAGGAGGAGGGAGACCAGCGGGCCGGCGGGCCCGAGGTCCTCCACGGCCGTCGGGGCGCCCTTCGCGTAGAGCCGGTAGCGGTTGTCGGGGTGGGCCTCGACGACCCAGACGGCGTCCTGGTCGTCGGTGTCGGCGAAGACGGCTTTGGGGGAGAGGTCCAGGGCTTCGTGACGGGCTCGGCCGATCCTGGCGTCGCCGTGCTGGATGGTGTAGAGGCCGGACTCCAACTGGGCCATGGCTGTCATTCCTTCGCGGTGCGGGCGAGATGCAGGACAGTTGTACGTGCTCGGAGGAAGCCGGGGCAGGGGCCTCGGCCCGCCATCACCTGAACGAGCTACGCCCCGCGCCGGGGGCTGCGGCACGATGGACCCCATGCACAGCGACCACTACGCGCCGCCGACCACCCTCCTCGGCCTCCTCCAGCGCGGCCGGGGCCAGGGCGCGCGGATAGCCGCCGAGGACCGGATGTCGGTCGCCGAACTCGTCCACGGCTGCATCCGCTGGGACTGGCGCTGGGACTCGCAGGTGGACGACCGACACCTGTACCTCGCCCGCTTGATCCGGGACCTGGAACTCCCGCTCGGGCCCGTGGTCGAGATGGCGACGGCCCAGGACGAGGACACCCGGGGCCGGGCCACCGGCGTGCTGGAACTGCTGGTGCTCGCCGGCTCGGCGGACGCCCGGGCGGCGCTGCCGGACTTCGTTCCGGAGGAGGACGAGCCGTCCGCGCGTCGCCCGGTGCGGCGGCCGGATCCGTACCCGGAGCGGGACAGTACGGGCCTGCTGGCCCTGCTGCGCGATCCGGCGGCGCCGGAGGGAGCCAGGACCTCCGCTCTCGTGGCCCTCTCGCTCCGCCCGCCCGAGCCCGCGCTGATCCCGCTGGTGCCCGGCCTCGGCTCCGCCGACGGCACCCGACCGCTGCCGCTGCTGGGCAAGGCCGTCGAGCGGCTGGCCGAGCAGGCCGTGCCGGCGGCCCGGGAGTGGGCGGCTTCGGAGCGGGCGTGGCTGGCCGAGATCGGCTACGCGGTGCTGGCCGCTCACGGTGACGAGGGGGACGTGCCGGCCTTGATCGCCGAGCTGGAGCGGCGGTGGGTGGACCGGTCCTGGTGCGGGCCGGACGAGCTCGCGCGCGGTCTCGCCCGCCTCGCCCGCTTCGGGCCGGAGGCGGCCGGTGCCGTCTCCCTGCTGCGCCGCTTCTGGCTCTGCACCCCGCACTCGTACGAGCGTGCCGACTACCTGGAGGCGTTGTCGGCGATGGGGGCCCCGGGCATGGCCGAGGCGTACACCGAGTCGCTGTGGGACTGCGAGCCGCGAGCCCGGCTCCTCGCCGTCGAGCACGCCCCCGACCGGCCCGACGTGCGGGAGCGCCTGGCCCTCCTGCGGGACGATCCGATCGAGGAGCCGGAGGTCCGTGAGGCGGCCGCGGGACGACTCGCCGGGCTCGCCCGGTAGGCCTTCCCGGAAGAGGGGCAACCCGGCGGTGGGGGGCTAGAGTGGACGCGTGAACGCGTGAGTGGTGGTCCGGACCCCGAGAGGTGTTCCGGGCCACACCCATTTCCGGGGCGTTTCCCCCGTGACCTGCGCGTTCGCCGGCCCACCAGACCAGCACCAGAGCCTCCGGAGGCCCCGCCTTGAGCGATCAGCCGTTCGCGCATCTGCACGTCCACACCGAGTACTCGATGCTGGACGGTGCCGCCCGGCTGAAGCAGATGTTCAAGGAGGTCGAGCGCCTCGGGCAGACCCACGTGGCGATGACCGACCACGGCAACATGTACGGCGCCGCCGAGTTCCACCGGCAGGCGACCGACGCGGGCATCACCCCCGTCATCGGCATCGAGGCGTACGTCGCCCCGGAGTCCCGCTCCAACACCAAGCGCATCCTGTGGGGCCAGCCGCACCAGAAGCGGGACGACGTCTCCGCGTCCGGCGCGTACACCCACAAGACCATCTGGGCCCGCAACAAGGAGGGCCTGCACAACCTCTTCAAGCTGACCTCGCGCTCCTACGCCGAGGGCTGGCTGGTGAAGTGGCCCCGGATGGACAAGGAGCTGATCGCGGAGCTGTCCGGCGGCCTGATGGCCACCACCGGCTGCCCGTCCGGCGAGGTGCAGACCCGGCTGCGCCTCGGCCAGGTCGACGAGGCGCTGAAGTCCGCCGCCGACTACCAGGACATCTTCGGCAAGGAGAACTACTTCCTGGAGCTGATGGACCACGGCCTCGACATCGAGAAGCGGGTCCGCGACGGGCTGCTGGAGATCAGCAGGAAGCTCAACATCCCCCCGGTCGTCACCAACGACTCGCACTACACCACCGAGGCCGACGCCGGCGCGCACGACCTCCTCCTCTGCGTCCAGACCGGCAAGAACCTCTCCGACCCGGACCGCTTCCGCTTCGACGGCACCGGCTACTACATCAAGTCCGCCGCCGAGATGTACGCCCTCGACTCCTCGGACGCCTGGCAGGAGGGCTGCCGCAACAGCCAGCTCCTCGTCGCCTCCCGGGTCGACACCGAGGGCATGTTCAAGTTCAAGAACCTGATGCCCCGCTTCCCCATCCCGGAGGGCTTCGAGTCCGAGGCGGACTTCTTCAAGTCCAAGGTCTGGGAGGGGATGGACTGGCGCTTCCCGGGCGGGTACGACGAGGAGCACAAGAAGCTCGCCGAGTACGAGATGGACACCATCATCCAGATGGGGTTCCCGGCGTACTTCCTCGTGGTCGCCGACTTCATCATGTGGGCCAAGAGCCAGGGCATCGCGGTGGGTCCCGGCCGTGGTTCGGCGGCCGGCTCGCTGGTCGCGTACGCGATGGGCATCACCGACCTCGACCCCATCCCGCACGGCCTGATCTTCGAGCGCTTCCTCAACCCCGAGCGCATCTCCATGCCCGATGTCGACATCGACTTCGACGAGCGCCGGCGCGGTGACGTGATCCGCTACGTGACGGAGAAGTGGGGATCCGACAAGGTCGCCATGATCGTCACGTACGGCACCATCAAGGCGAAGGCCGCCATCAAGGACTCCTCGCGCGTCCTCGGCTACCCGTACGCGATGGGCGACCGGATCACCAAGGCGATGCCGCCGGACGTCATGGGCAAGGGCATCCCGCTCTCCGGCATCACCGACTCCTCGCACCCGCGCTACAGCGAGGCCGGCGAGATCCGCGGGCTGTACGAGACCGACCCGGACGTCCGGAAGGTCATCGACACCGCGCGCGGCATCGAGGGCCTGATCCGCCAGCCCGGTGTGCACGCCGCCGGCGTCATCATGTCCGCCGAGCCGCTGACCGACCACATCCCGGTCTGGACCCGGCACACCGACGGCGTCACCATCACGCAGTTCGACTATCCGACCTGTGAGGGCCTCGGCCTTCTCAAGATGGACTTCCTCGGCCTGCGCAACCTGACGATCATGGACGACGCCGTCAAGGCGATCGAGAAGAACAAGGGCGAGAAGATCGAGCTGCTCAAGCTGCCGCTCGACGACAAGCCGACCTACGAACTCCTCGCCCGCGGCGACACGCTCGGCGTCTTCCAGCTCGACGGCGGGCCGATGCGCTCGCTGCTGCGCCTGATGAAGCCCGACAACTTCGAGGACATCTCCGCCGTTCTGGCGCTGTACCGTCCGGGCCCGATGGGCGTCAACTCCCACACCAACTACGCGCTGCGCAAGAACGGCCAGCAGGAGATCACCCCGATCCACCCGGAGCTGGAGAAGCCCCTGGAGGAGGTGCTCCGGCCGACGTACGGCCTGATCGTCTACCAGGAGCAGGTGCAGAAGGCCGCGCAGATCCTGGCCGGCTACTCGCTCGGACAGGCGGACCTGCTGCGCCGGGCCATGGGCAAGAAGAAGAAGGAGATCCTGGAGGCGGAGTTCGTCCCCTTCCAGAAGGGCTGCCGCGAGCGCGGCTACTCCGACGCGGCCATCCAGGCCGTGTGGGACGTCCTCGTCCCCTTCTCCGGCTACGCGTTCAACAAAGCCCACACCGCCGGCTACGGGCTGGTCTCGTACTGGACGGCCTACCTCAAGGCCAACTACCCGGCCGAGTACATGTCCGGCCTGCTCACCTCCGTCAAGGACGACAAGGACAAGTCCGCGGTCTACCTCAACGAGTGCCGCAAGATGGGCATCCAGGTGCTGCCGCCGGACGTCAACGAGTCGGACTCGGACTTCACCCCGCACGGTGACACCCTGGTCCGCTTCGGCCTGACCGCCATCCGCAACGTCGGCGGGCCGGTGGTCGATTCGATGATCCGGACCCGGAAGGCGAAGGGGAAGTTCGCGTCCTTCCCCGACTTCCTGGACAAGGTGGAGTCGGTGGTCTGCAACAAGCGGACCGTCGAATCGCTGATCAAGGCCGGTGCCTTCGACTCGCTCGGCCACACCCGCAAGGGCCTGAGCGCCCAGTTCGAGCCGATGATCGACAACGTCGTCGGCGTGAAGCGCAAGGAGGCCGAGGGGCAGTTCGACCTCTTCGGCGGCGACGCCACCGCCGACGAGCCGAGCTTCGGCCTGGACGTCGTCTTCTCCGAGGAGGAGTGGGAGAAGTCCTTCCTGCTCACCCAGGAGCGGGAGATGCTCGGCCTGTACGTCTCCTCGCACCCGCTGCACGGCATCGAGCACGTGCTCGCCGACAAGGCGGACTGCGCGGTCGCGGACCTCGCGGAGCGGCCGGACGGGACGATCATCACCATCGGCGGCATCATCTCGGGCCTCCAGCGGAAGATGACCAAGCAGGGCAACGCCTGGGCCATCGCGACCGTCGAGGACCTCGCGGGCTCGATCGACTGCATGTTCTTCCCGGCCAGCTACCAGCTGGTCTCCTCGCAGCTCGTCGAGGACGCCGTCGTCTTCGTGCGCGGCAAGCTGGACAAGCGGGAGGACGTGCCGCGGCTGATGGGGATGGAGCTGTCCGTCCCCGACCTGTCGAACGCGCACGCCGAGGCGCCGATCGTCATCAACATCCCGAGCGGGAAGGTCACCCCGCCGCTGGTCGCCCGGCTCGGCGAGGTGCTGGGCAGCCACCGCGGCACCACCGAGGTGCGGGTGCGGCTGGAGGGCCGCAACAAGACCACGGTGCTGCGACTGGACCGGCACCGGGTGAAGTCGGACCCGGCGCTGTTCGGGGACCTGAAGCAGCTGCTCGGGCCGAGCTGTCTGGCGGGTTAGCGCGGAGGCGAAAGGCCCGGGGCACCCGTCGCGGTGGGCGCCCCGGGCCTTTCGCGTCCGGGGAGGAGCCACTCCCGGGGGCTCCGGCTCAGGTGCCGCCGCCCAGGCCCGGCGGGACGGCCGTGTGCAGGGCGGAGACGAAGGCGGAGATGGCCGGGTGGGAGCCGGCGCCGGCGCGGAAGGCGGCGCGGGTGCGGCGGTACATCGGCAGGCGGGTGAGGACGACCCCGGGCGGGAGGCCGGCCGTGCCCAGGTGGGGGACCAGGGCGACGCCCTGGCCGGCCGCGACCAGGGCCAGCACGGTGGTGAAGTCGTCGATCTGGTGCCGGATGCGCGGCGCGAAGCCCGCCGCCTCGCAGGCCCGGACGGCCATGGTGTGGCAGAGCGTGTCGGGCGGGGACATGATCCACGGGGCGCCGCGCTGCTCGGCGACGGTGCCCGGGGTGCGGGCGGCCAGGTACATGGGCTCGGTGAAGACCGGGCGGGTCACCGCGAGGCCCGGCTCCGGGTCGGCCGGGACGAGGTCGTACTCGTGCACCAGCGCCACGTCCAGCTCGCCCGCCCGCAGGGCCGCGCCGACGGCCGCCGGGTCCACCTCGGTGACCATCGGTTCCAGCCCCGGGTGCCAGCCGGCCAGTTCGGCGAGCACCGCCGGGATGATCGCCCGGGCCGCCGACGGGTAGGTGCCGATCCGCAGCGGGCCCGCCAACCCCCGCTTGGTGTGGGCGAGTTCGGCGTCGGCCTGCTCCAGCAGGGCGAGCACCGCCTCGGCGTGCCGGACGAGGCCCAGCCCGGCCGGGGTGAGGGTGACCCGCCGCCCGGTGCGCTCCAGCAGCGGGACGCCCGCCTCCTTCTCCAGGACGGACAGCTGCTGGGACACCGCCGAAGGGCTGAAGGAGAGCGCCTCGGCGACGGCCGCGATGGTGCCGAGGTGGGCGAGTTCGCGCAGCAGGCGCAGGCGTCGGACGTCCAGCATCGGGCCAGCCTAGTCGAGCATCGGCTCAGCTTACGAGAAGCGTCGGAAATATGAACTGGACCTGGGCGATCGACGGGCCGCAGGATCGTGGACATGGAACTCAAGGGCATCCACGTCCCCCTGATCACCCCCTTCGCCGCCGACGGCTCCGTCGCCCTCGACGCGCTGGAGAAGCTGGCGCACGAGGTCCTGGACGCCGGGGCGGCCGGGCTGGTCGCGCTCGGCACCACCGGCGAGCCGGCCGCGCTGACCGCCGAGGAGCGGGACGCGGTGGTGGACGTCGCCGCGGCCGCCTGCGCCGCGCGCGGGGCGCAGCTGACCGTCGGAGCCTCCGGCGGCGACACCCGGGCCGTCGGCGAGGCGCTGGCCGCGCTCGGCGCGCGGGTGCCGCGGGCGGCGGCGCTGGTCACCACGCCGTCCTTCGTCCGGGCCGGCGAGGCCGGGACGGTCGCGCACTTCCGGGCACTGGCCGCGAGCAGCCCGCTGCCGCTGATCGTCTACCACATCCCGTACCGCACCGGGCAGCAGCTCTCCACCGCCGCGCTGCGCGAACTCGCCGCGATCGAGGGCGTGGTGGGCGTCAAGTACGCGACCGGAGGGTTGGACCAGGCGGCCGCCGAGCTGCTCGCCGACGCCCCCGCCGGATTCGCCTTCCTCACCGGCGAGGACGCGTTCCTCTCGCCGATGCTGGCGCTGGGCGCGGCCGGCGGCATCCTCGCCTCCGCCCACCTGGCGACCGCCCGGTTCGTCGAGCTGGCCGAGGCCTGGCAGGCCGGGGACGTGGCGCGGGCACGGGCGCTCGGGCACCGGCTGACCGGGCTGGCGCTGTCCGCCTTCACGGCGCCCAACCCGTCGGTGACCAAGGGCGTGCTGCACGCCCAGGGCCGCATCCCGACCCCGGACGTGCGGCTGCCGCTGCTGCCGGCCGGGCGGGCGGAGGTCGACGCCGCGCTGGCCCTCGCCAGTGGTCTGGACCAGTAGGGGTCGTCCGGGCGGCCTCTCACACCGTGGAACACCAGGCCGCCCCACCCGCGTGACAAGGCATGATGGGCAGAGTGCGGCTGTGAACAGCACCATTCAGAGGAGTAGTCGGAGATGAAGATCGGCATTGTCGGTGCCACCGGCCAGGTCGGCGGCGTGGTCCGCGAGATCCTGGCGGAGCGCGCTGGTCGTGAAGGCGGACTGGGCCCGGTGGAGCAGCTGCGGCTGTTCGCCTCGGCCCGCTCGGCCGGACGCACGCTGCCCTGGCAGGGCACCGAGGTCACCGTCGAGGACGCGGCCACGGCCGACTACACCGGCCTGGACATCGTGATCTTCTCGGCCGGCGGCTCCACCTCCAAGGCCCTGGCCCCCAAGGTCGCCGCGGCCGGTGCCGTCGTGATCGACAACTCCTCCGCCTGGCGCCGCGACCCCGAGGTCCCGCTGGTCGTCTCCGAGGTCAACCCGGAGGCCGTCGCGGACCGCCCCAAGGGCATCATCGCCAATCCGAACTGCACCACCATGGCCGCCATGCCCGTGCTGCGCCCGCTGCACGAGGAGGCCGGCCTGGCCGCGCTCGTCGTCTCCACCTACCAGGCCGTCTCCGGCAGCGGCGTGGCCGGCGTCGCCGAGCTCCAGGACCAGGCCGCCAAGGTCGTCGAGCTGGGCGCCGCCGCGCTCGCCCACGACGGCGGCGCCGTCGAGTTCCCGGAGCCCAAGGTCTACCAGCGGCCGATCGCCTTCAACGTGGTGCCGCTGGCCGGCTCCGTCGTGGACGACGGCTCCAACGAGACCGACGAGGAGCAGAAGCTCCGCCACGAGAGCCGCAAGATCCTCGGCATCCCGGAGCTGAAGGTCGCCGGCACCTGCGTGCGCGTCCCGGTGTTCTCCGGCCACTCGCTGCAGATCAACGCCCGCTTCGAGCGCCCGATCAGCCCCGAGCGCGCCGTCGAGCTGCTCAGCGGCGCCCCCGGCGTCGAGCTGTCCGACATCCCCACCCCGCTCCAGGCCGCCGGCCGGGACCCGAGCTACGTCGGCCGCATCCGGGTGGACGAGACGGTGGACAACGGACTGTCGCTGTTCGTCTCGAACGACAACCTGCGCAAGGGCGCCGCGCTGAACGCCGTCCAGCTGGCCGAGCTGGTCGCCGCCGAGCTCAGGGGCTGAGCGCCTCCGGTCCTGCGCGGCCGGACCCCCGGGCCGGACCACCGGCGTCCACCGGTCGGAACACCGCCGCGTGACCTCGGGCGGGCCTCGTCGTTGTACGGGGCCCGCCCTCGCTTTTGTTCGCTCCGCGCCGGGGCGGCTGTTGCGGCGCCGGGACAACCGGCGAGGTTCGGCGGGCGAACCGGGGGTAAAAGGTGACCCAACGATCGGGCGACGACGGGGGCCCCTCACCTCGGCACGCCCGGACGGCGGGAGGACCGCCCATTCCCGAATCGACCCACCCGACTGATTCCGAGGGCGAGCGAAAAGAGGTGCGCGATGGACCGCTGTGTCGTCCTGGTGGACGCCGGATATCTGCTGGGCGCCGCCGCCAGCCTGCTCGCCGGGGATCCGTCCCGGTCCAAGGTCACGGTGAACCACACCGCCCTGATCACCGCACTGCGCGAGCGCGCCGAGGCCGAGACCGGGCTGCCGCTGCTGCGGATCTACTGGTTCGACGCCGCGCCCGACCGGCGCCCGATGCCCGAGCACCGGCGGCTGCGGGTACTGCCCCGGGTCACCGTGCGGCTCGGCGCGCTCACCCGGGCCGAGGGGCGCTGGGTGCAGAAGGGCGTGGACGCCGCGATGCACGCCGAACTCTCCGAACTCGCCCGCAACCGGGCCTGCGCCGACGTCGTGCTGATCACCGGTGACGGGGACCTGCTGCCCGGCATGATGACCGCCAAGGAACACGGGGTGGCCGTCCACCTGTGGGCCCTGCAGGCCGCCGACGGCGACTTCAACCAGTCCGAGGACCTGGTCGGCGAGGCGGACGAGCGGCGGGTGCTGGACCGGGAGTGGATCGAGGGCTCCTTCTCGCTGCGGGAGCACTCCAGCATGTTCCCGGCCCCGGGGGCCCGGCAGGAGATCGCCAAGATCCTCGCCGCCCCGCCCGCCGCACCGCCCGCCGTCCTGCCCACCGTGGTGCCGCCGGTGGTCCGTCCGGTGGCCGCCGCCTCGGCCGCCGCGGCCCCCGCCGCGGCCTCGGCGGGAGCGGACCCCGACGCCGACGGCCGGCCGCAGCCGGCCGCGGCCGCGCTCAAGGTCGTCCCGACGCCGAAGGACCTCGCCGGCAGGGCCTCCTCCGTCACCGCGATCACCCCGTCGGCGAACGGGACCAACGGCCCCGGGGCCACCGGCCACGGCACGAACGGGCACGCCGCGAACGGGCACGGGGTCAACGGGCACGGGGCCGTCGCGCAGGCCGGGCCGGTGCTGCGCTGGTCCTCCGACCGCGGCTGGGTGGACCGGCCCGCCCCGGAGCCCGCCGTCACCGCCGGCGACAGCCTGCCCACACTCGCCCAGCTCACCACCGCCGAGCAGCGCTGGGCCGACCGCGAGGAGGACATCACCTCCATCGGCGGCGACGCCCACGAAGTCGGACAGGTCTTCGCCCGCCGCTGGAGCGACCGCGTCGGCGACACCGAGAGACTCACCATGCTCTGGCCCGACTACCCGCGCATCCCGCACCGGGTGGACGGCGAGCTGCTGCGCTACGCCGCCCGCTTCGGGCTGCTGGCGCACAAGGACGACCAGATCGACGAGCACGACCGCTACGCCATCCGGGCCGGGTTCTGGAAGGAACTGGCGGCCCGGGTGCCGGGCGGGTCGATGGTCGTCGACGACTGAGCCGGCCGGTCGGCGGCCCGGGGGTCGGCAGGGCCCCGTTGTCCGGTTCGCCCGTACGAGCGCGTAGAGTCGTCGGTCGTGAACGAGACGGCCGGGCGAGCACCCGAGGAACCCCAGCCGTGCGCCGTCGTGCGCGACCTGGTCAGGACCTACCGCAGCGGGCGCGGCGCGGCCGCCACCGAGATCCGGGCCAACGACGGGATCACCCTCACCGTCCGCAGGGGCGAGATCTTCGGGCTGCTCGGGCCCAACGGAGCCGGGAAGTCGACGCTGGTGCGCCAGCTCACCGGGCTGCTGCGCCCCGACTCGGGATCCGTCGAACTCTTCGGCCACGACATCGTGCGGCACCCCGAGCGGGCCGCCCGGCTGCTCGGCTACCTCGGGCAGGAATCCACCGCGCTGGACGAGCTGACGGTGGCGCTCGCCGCCGAGACCACCGGACGGCTGCGCGGACTCACCCGGGCCCAGGCCCGCGGTACGGCCGCGGACGTGCTGACGGAGCTCGGGCTGGAGCCGATCGCCACCCGGCCGCTCGCCAAGCTGTCCGGCGGACAGCGGCGGCTCGCCTGCTTCGCGGCCGCCCTGGTGGGGGACCGGCCGCTGCTCGTCCTGGACGAGCCCACCACCGGCATGGACCCCGTCGCCCGGCGGGCCGTGTGGAGCGCCGTGGACCGGCGGCGCGCCGAGCACGGGACGACGGTGCTGCTGGTCACCCACAACGTGATCGAGGCGGAGACGGTGCTCGACCGGGTCGCCGTGGTGGACGACGGCCGGGTGATCGCCTGCGACACGCCCGGCGGGCTCAAGGCGCTGGTGGACGGTGACGTCCGGCTCGACCTGGTCTGGCGGGACGAGGCGCCGGTCGGCGTGCCCGCCGTCGCCGCGCTGCGCGAGCGGGCCGAGTGCACCGGCCGCCGCTGGACCGTCCGCACCACCCCCGAGCAGGCCCGCGAACTGGTCGCCGCCGTCACCACCGGCCCGGCCTTCGCCGCCCTCGACGACTTCACCCTCGCCACCCCGAGCCTTGAGGACGCGTACCTCAAGCTGGGCGGCCGCCACGGAGGACTGGCCAAGTGACACTGCTCTCGGTGCCCCCGCGGACCGACCGGTCCACGGCCGCCCCCGCTCCGCTCGCCCCCGCGGCCAGGCTGCTGCCGGCGCTCGCGGCCGTGTACCGGGCGCAGCTCGCCCGGGCACGGGTGGCGCGCATCCCGCTGCTGTTCGTGGCCACCTTCCAGTCCGTGGGCATCCTGGTGATGATGCGGGGCGTGGTGGACGCCGGGCAGTCCTCGGAGGCGCGGTCGGTGGTCGCCGGGTCGAGCGTGCTGGTGGTGGCCTTCGTCGCGCTGAACCTGCTCGCCCAGTACTTCGGGAAGCTGCGGGCCACCGGCGGGCTCGACCACTACGCGACGCTGCCGGTGCCGGCCGCCTCGGTGGTGCTGGGGGCGGCCGCCGCGTACGCCTCCTTCACCCTGCCCGGGACGCTCGTCACGGCGGTGTTCGGGGCGGTGATGTTCGGGTTGCCGCTCGGGCAGCTGTGGGTGCTGCTGGCGGTCGTGCCGCTGGCCGGGGCCGCGCTGTCCGGGCTGGGAGCGGCCTGCGGCCTGCTGGCGCCGCGCCAGGAGATCGCGACGATGCTCGGGCAGCTCGGGATGTCGGCGGCCCTGCTGCTGGGCGTGCTGCCGGTGAACCACCTGCCGCAGCCGGTGCAGTGGCTGCGGGACCTGCTGCCGTCCACGTACGGGGTGGACGCCTTCGCGCGGACGTTCGCGCCGGATCCGGACTGGGCGCTGGTGCTCGGGGACCTGGCGGTCTGCGCGGGGGTGGGCGTGGTGTCGCTGGCCGTCGCCACCTGGGCGTACCGGCGGGCGGTCTCGCGGTAGGGCGTTGCGCGGCGGGCCGTCCCGCGGTCGCTGACCGGTCCCGGGCGGCACGGGCCGGTGCGGGCCGGTGCGGGCCCGGTACGGCGGTCGGTACGGTGGTGGGTCGTTCGAGTGGCCGTCGTGAAACGATGGGGTCCGTGACCGTACCGAACACACCTCCGGATCCCGCCCCCGCCGACGTGCAGGGCCCGCACGGCGTGCACGACGCGCGCGATGCGCAGGCGGTGCCGGACGCAGCGTCCGACCCGTTCGCGCCGCCGTACGGGGCCACCGCCCTCGGGCACGGGACGACCCCGCTGGGGCAGCGGCTGCTGCCGGAGGTCCGGGTCGGGGCGGGGGTCGTGGTCGCCTGCCTGGTGGCCGGTCTGGTGGTGGCCGGGCTGTGGGCCTGGCTGGCGCCGAAGGTGCCGCTGGTGGTGGACGGGGACCGCATCCTCTACGCCGACCCCGAGGGGGAGCAGCGGGCCGGCGCCGACGCGGTGTTCGTGCTCATCTGCCTGGGGGCGGGGACCCTGACCGCGCTCGGCGCCTTCCTGATCACCCGCAGGCGCGGCGGCGGCATCGCGGTCGCGCTGGGGCTGACCGTCGGCGGGCTGCTCGGGTCGATCGGGGCCTGGCGGATCGGGCGCTGGCTCGGGCCGGGCAACGACCTGATCGGCGAGGCCCGGCGGGTCGGCAACGGCGGGCACTTCGACGCGGGCATCGACCTGGGGGCGCTGGGTGCGCTGCTGGTCTGGCCGATGACGGCGATGGTGGTGCTGCTCCTGCTCTCGGCGGCGTTCGGGAAGCGCGAGGAGGACCCGCCGCCGTACTGGGCGCCGGTGGCGCAGTCGCCGCTGGGGGCGCCTCCGGCGGGGGCGCCGACGGGGCCGTGGGCCGGGCCGTACCCGGGAGCGGGGTCGCAGCCGGGGACGGGAACGGGGAGCGGTACGGGGCACTGACGTACGCGTCGTCCCCCGAGCCCCCGAGCCGCCGCTTTCGCGGGGGAGGGGCTCCGGGGGCGCTCGGCAGGGCCCGGAAGGTGCTCGGCAGCGCTCAGCGGGCGATGGGGGCGGTGCTGGCCCTGGTGAGTGTGACGAGGTCGCCCGGGGCCAGTTCGACTTCGAGGCCGCGGCGGCCCGCCGAGACGTAGACGGTGGGGTGGCCGAGCGCGCTGGCGTCGACGACGGTCCGCAGCGGGCGGCGCTGGCCCAGCGGGGAGATGCCGCCGAGGACGTAGCCGCTGCTGCGCTCGGCGGCGGCCGGGTCGGCCATGGCGGCGCGCTTGCCGCCGACGGCCGCCGCCAGGGCCTTGAGGTCGAGCTGGCCGGCGACCGGGACCACGCCGACGGTGAGGGTGCCGTCCACGTCGGCGACGAGGGTCTTGAAGACCCGCTCGGGGGCGATGCCGAGGACCTCGGCGGCCTCGCCGCCGTAGGAGGCGGCGGCCGGGTCGTGGTCGTAGGCGTGCACGGTGAACGGGACGGCGGCGGCTTCCAGGGCGACGGTGGCGGGCGTGCCCTGGCCGCCCTTCCTGGGCTTCTTGGCCATGTCGGGTCCTCGGGGTCCTCGGTCAGTTGGGGCTGAAGCGCTGGCGGGTGAGGTCGGTGGCGGGCAGCGAGGGCAGCCAGCTGAGGACGGCGCTCTCGCGGCGCAGCAGGTCGAGTTCGGCGCGCAGCCGCTGGGCGTTGTCCGGGCAGGCGAGCAGCTGCTGCTTGACCGGGGTCTCGAACACCGAGGCGGCGGCGACCAGGTAGGAGAGCACCTGAGGGTCGTCCGGGAGCTCCTGGTGGCCGACGGTGCTGGCCTCGCGGGCGCCGGCCAGGCGCTTCTGGTAGACCCGGAACGCCCGCTCGACCTCGGAGGCCAGCGCGCCGGAGCCCTCGCCGGGGCGCTCCTCGATCGACTCGATCTCACCGGTCAGGTACGGGCCGGAGACGTCCGCCGAGCGCAGCCGGAACCGGGTGGTGCCGGTGACCAGCAGCTCGTAGCGGCCGTCCGGCTGGTGCTCGACCGAGGCGATGTCGGCGACGCAGCCGATGTGGAACATCGCCTCCAAGGGGTCCCCGGTGGCGGTGCCGAGGCCGTCCAGCGGGCCGGCCGGGCCGCCCTCGGGTCTGACCGGGGCGACCTCCCGGCCGTCCCTGATCGCGAGCACGCCGAACCGCCGGGGGGTGTCCTCGGACTGTTCGAGCAGGTCGGCGACGAGACGGCGGTAGCGCTCCTCGAAGACGTTCAGGGGCAGCACCAGGCCCGGGTAGAGCACGGTGTTCAGCGGGAAGAGCGGCAGCCGTTCTGTCACGGCGGACAGCGTAGTTCCCCGGGCGGGGGCCTTGTCGCACGGTCTGCGGGGTCGGCCGTCGACGAGGCGGCCGCCGACGGGCCGATCGCCGACTGCCGACCGCCGTCGGGCCGGCCGTCGGCCCGTCGGCCGGCTCAGCCGCGCTGGAGCATCCTGGTGGCGCCGGTGACGACCGTGGAGGCGAGCAGCCAGCCGATCACGACCAGCCCGGCGGAGATCCACTGGGTGAGGCCCGCGGGGTTCCAGCCGCCCTGGTTGAGGTCCACGATCGGCAGCAGCTGGTTGAGGGTGTACAGCACCGGGTTCCAGTGCGGGCGCTCGTCGGCCTTGAGCGGCTCCAGCGGGTGGGTGGCGAACCAGACGCTGCCGAGGATCCAGGCGAGAAGCAGCCACAGTCCCGCCCGGCCGGGCCGGTAGCCGTAGCCGACGGTGACGTCCTGGACCGCGCCCCAGACCCGGGCGGGCAGCGGCAGGGTGCGCCGGCGCCGGCGCTGCTTGGCGTACAGCACCTCGCGGGCGTCGTCGTCGGCGCCGTCGCGGCGCAGGGCGGCGGCGAGCTGCTCGTAGGACTCCGGCTGGAAGTCCACCGAGGAGCCCTCCAGCCAGGCGATCCGCTGCTGGACGGTGAAGGGGCGGGCCGGACGCAGGTTCTCGTACACGAAGCCGGTGAGGCGCAGGTGCTTGCCGAGCGGCCACGCCTCCGGGGCGTCGACCAGGTTGCCGACCCGGGCGCGGGAGAGCGAGACGGTGCCGGTGGGGCGGAACTTGCAGGTGAAGCGCAGCTCGGGGGTCTGGATGCGGCTCAGCGCGAGTTCGTCGGTGTCCGCCAGGTGGAACTCGCCGGAGATCAGGCAGGCGCTGTCGAAGCGCGAGTCGGAGAGGCGGACCTGGCCCCAGGCGCGGAACGGGGTGACCGGGCCGTCCGGCGGCGGGTACTCGCCGTAGCCGGAGCCGTAGTAGCCGCGGGAGCCGGACCAGCCGCGGTCGGCGGAGCCGGTCAGGTACAGGGTGTGGCCGACACTGACCCGGACGGCGTTGAAGCAGATGCGGTTCTTCTCCGGGACGGCGCGCAGCTGGGCGCCGCGCAGCGAGAGCCGGCCGCCTATCCGGGCCGTCCGTATGCTCAACTCGCCCGTGGTCTCCAGGCGTTCGGCCTCGAAGTCCTGGTTGACGGTGATCCCGTCGGCGGAGACGGCACGGGCGAAGCGGTCGCCGCCGACCACCGTCTGGTTGAGCAGCAGGTCGGTGCCGATCTTGGAGTCGGTGAGCCGGATGCCCTCGGGGACGCGGCAGCGGGCCAGGTGGAGGTCGCCGGTGGTGGAGAGCCGGGAGGCCTCCAGCCGGGGGATGAGGCAGCCCACGAAGCGCAGCGTCGAGGCCACGGCCTCGGACATCAGGATCTTCTGGTCGAAGCGGCAGCCGTGGACCTCGACGTAGCGGTCGATGTCGGCGCCGGCCAGCTTGAGCGCCCCGGTGACCAGCACGCCGCTGAGCCGCAGCGAGGCGACCCGCCCGGCGGCGGGCTCCGGGCCGGCCAGCAGCAGGTGGGCGAGCACCTCGGCGCGGACGGTGCGCTCGGGGCCCCAGACGGCGTCGCCGAAGGGGTCGTCGGCCTCCGCCTCGCCCGTACGGAGGTCCAGGATCTCGCCCTCGCGGTAGGCCTCCCAGAGCCTCCGCTCGACCCCGTTCCAGCCCTCCGGAGCACGCTCCGCCATGTTTCCCCCGTCCCCCCGGTCGTCTCGCCCTTCGTATCACGGACTGAAATGCGGGACCAGCGGTTCCGGCCACTCCTTACACTGGGTGGCGTGATCTCTCGAATCGACCTCCGCGGCTCGCTGGACGACCCGCGTGACCTGCTGCCCCGTGCCGAGTTCGACGTCGCGGCCGCCCTGGAGAAGGTGCGGCCGATCGCCGAGGACGTACGCCATCGCGGGGTCGCGGCGCTGATCGAGATCACCGAGCGCTTCGACGGCGTCCGGCTGGAGTCGACCCGGGTCCCGGCCGAGCAGCTGACCGCGGCACTGGAGACGCTGGACCCGAAGGTCCGGGCCGCGCTGGAGGAGTCGATCCGCCGGGCCCGCGCCGTGCACGCGGACCAGCGCCGCACCGGGCACACCACCCAGGTGGTGCCGGGCGGCACGGTCACCCAGCGCTGGGTGCCGGTCGAGCGGGTCGGCCTGTACGTGCCGGGCGGGCTGGCGGTCTACCCGTCCTCCGTGGTGATGAACGTGGTGCCGGCCCAGGCGGCGGGCGTCCGGGGCATCGCCGTCAGCTCGCCGCCGCAGAAGGAGTTCGGCGGCCGCGTCCACCCGGCCATCCTGGCGGCCTGTGCGCTGCTCGGCGTGGAGGAGGTGTACGCCGTCGGCGGCGCCCAGGCGGTCGCGATGTTCGCCCTCGGCACCGAGGAGTGCGCGCCGGTGAACATGGTCACCGGCCCGGGCAACATCTACGTGGCCGCCGCCAAGCGCTACTTCGCCGGCCGGATCGGCATCGACTCCGAGGCCGGCCCGACCGAGATCGCCGTCCTCGCCGACGACAGCGCGCTGGCGTCCGACGTCGCCGCCGACCTGATCAGCCAGGCCGAGCACGGCCCGACCTCCGGCTCGGTGCTGGTCACCGACTCCCCGGCACTGGCCGACGCGGTCGAGGCCGAGCTGGCCGTGCAGGTCGCGAGGACCAAGCACGGCGAGCGGGTGGCCGAGGCGCTGGGCGGCAGGCAGTCCGGCATCATCCTGGTCGACGACCTGGAGCAGGGCCTCGCCGTGGTCAACGCGTACGCGGCCGAGCACCTGGAGATCCAGACCCGCGACGCCCACGCCGTGGCGGCCCGGGTGGTCAACGCCGGCGCGATCTTCATCGGCCGCTGGACCCCGGTCTCGCTGGGCGACTACGCGGCCGGCTCCAACCACGTGCTGCCGACCGGCGGCTGCGCCTGCCACTCCTCCGGGCTGTCGGTGCAGACCTTCCTGCGCGGCGTCCAGGTCGTCGAGTACGACCGGGAGGCGCTGGCGGACGTCGCCGCGCACGTGGTCACCCTGGCGAACGCCGAGGACCTGCCGGGGCACGGGGACGCCATCAAGGCCCGCTTCGACTGGACGGTGCCGGGAGCGTGACTGCCATGACTCGCATCGACGACCTGCCCATCCGGGACGAGCTGCGCGGCCAGTCCCCGTACGGCGCGCCGCAGCTGGACGTGCCCGTCCAGCTGAACACCAACGAGAACCCGTACCCGCTGCCCGAGGAGCTGGTCGCCCGGATCGCCGAGCGCGTCGCCGAGGCCGCCCGCGGGCTGAACCGCTACCCCGACCGGGACGCGGTCGAGCTGCGCGAGGGCCTCGCCGGGTACCTCGGGAAGACCACCGGCTTCCCCGTCCGGCGTGAGCAGGTGTGGGCGGCCAACGGCTCCAACGAGGTGCTCCAGCAGCTGCTGCAGACCTTCGGCGGCCCCGGCCGCAGCGCGCTCGGCTTCGAGCCCTCGTACTCGATGCACGCGCTGATCTCCCGGGGCACCGGCACGGCCTGGATCTCCGGCCCGCGCAACGACGACTTCACCATCGACGTGGACGCCGCCGTCACCGCCATCGCGGAGCACCGGCCGAACGTGGTGTTCGTCTGCTCACCCAACAACCCGACCGGCACCGCCGTGGACGCCGACACCGTGCTGCGGCTGTACGAGGCCGCGCAGGCCGCCCGGCCCAGCCTGGTGGTGGTGGACGAGGCGTACGTCGAGTTCTCGCACCGCGCCTCGCTGCTGCCGCTGATCGAGGGCCGCCCCAACCTGGTGGTCAGCCGCACCATGTCCAAGGCCTTCGGCGCGGCCGGACTGCGCCTGGGCTACCTGGCCGCCGACCCGGCCGTGGTGGACGCGGTGCAGCTGGTGCGCCTGCCGTACCACCTGTCGGCCGTCACCCAGGCCACCGCGCTGGCCTGCCTGGAGCACACCGACACCCTGCTGGGGTACGTCGGGCGGCTCAAGGAGGAGCGCGACCGGCTGGTCGACGCGCTGCGGGGAATGGGCCTGGAGGTCACCGACTCGGACGCCAACTTCGTCCAGTTCGGCCGCTTCGCCGACACCCACGCGGTCTGGCAGGCCATCCTCGACCAGGGCGTCCTGGTCCGCGACAACGGCGTCCCCGGGTGGCTGCGCGTCACCGCCGGCACGCCCGCCGAGAACGACGCCTTCCTGGACGCCGTCCGCACCGCCCTCCCGTCTCCCACCCCCACCCTTGATCGAGCACGCTCCGCGCGCGCTGCCAGTCAGGAGCTGTAACCCCATGTCCCGCATCGGACGCGTCGAGCGCACCACCAAGGAGACCTCGGTCCTGGTCGAGATAGACCTCGACGGCACCGGGAGGACCGACATCTCCACGGGCGTCGGCTTCTACGACCACATGCTCGACCAGCTCGGCCGGCACGGCCTGTTCGACCTCACCGTCAAGACCGACGGCGACCTGCACATCGACACCCACCACACCATCGAGGACACCGCCCTCGCGCTCGGCGCCGCCTTCAAGCAGGCGCTCGGCGACAAGGTGGGCATCTACCGCTTCGGCAACTGCACGGTGCCGCTGGACGAGTCGCTCGCCCAGGTCACCGTGGACCTCTCCGGCCGGCCGTACCTGGTGCACACCGAGCCCGAGGGCATCGCGCCGATGATCGGCTCGTACGACACCACGATGACCCGGCACATCCTGGAGTCCTTCGTGGCCCAGGCGCAGATCGCGCTGCACGTCCACGTGCCGTACGGGCGCAACGCGCACCACATCGTGGAGTGCCAGTTCAAGGCGCTGGCCCGGGCGCTGCGCTACGCCGCCGAGCGCGACCCGCGCGCGGCCGGAATCCTCCCGTCGACCAAGGGTGCGCTGTGAGCAATACCGCGATGATCCTCATCTTCGTCGGCCTCTTCCTGGCCGGCGGAGTCATCTCCTTCTGGAAGCAGAAGCACTCGAAGAGCGTCATCCTGGTGCTCGCCTTCGGCTCCGTGATGTGCCTGGCCTCCGGCCTCCTGCGCCTGTAGACCCGCCGCCCGGGACCCGCCGCCCGCCGCACAGAGACTGGACACCTGAACATGGGCAAGAACGTCGTCGTCCTCGACTACGGCTCCGGCAACCTCCGCTCGGCGCAGCGCGCCCTGGAGCGGACCGGAGCGGACGTCACCGTCAGCTCCGACTACGACACCGCGATGGCCGCGGACGGTCTGCTCGTCCCCGGCGTGGGCGCCTTCGAGGCCTGCATGCGCGGACTCAAGTCCGTCCGCGGGGACTGGATCGTGGGCCGCCGGCTCGCCGGCGGCCGACCCGTCATGGGCATCTGCGTCGGCATGCAGATCCTCTTCGAGAAGGGGGTCGAGCACGGCGTGGAGACGGCCGGCTGCGACGAGTGGCCGGGCACCGTGGAGCCGCTGGACGCCCCCGTCGTCCCGCACATGGGCTGGAACACCGTGGACGCGCCCGCGGAGAGCCGGATGTTCGCCGGCCTCGACCCGCAGACCCGCTTCTACTTCGTGCACTCCTACGGGGTGCGGCACTGGGAACTGGAGGCCCACAGCGCGCGGATCAACCCGCCGCTGGTCACCTGGGCCACCCACGGGCAGCCGTTCGTCGCGGCCGTCGAGAACGGCCCGCTCTGGGCCACCCAGTTCCACCCCGAGAAGTCCGGCGACGCCGGCGCCGCCCTGCTGACCAACTGGGTCAACACCCTCTGACTGTCTGAGAGTTGGATCTGATGAGCCTCGAACTGCTGCCCGCCGTCGACGTCCGGGACGGTCAGGCCGTCCGCCTGGTCAAGGGCGCCTCCGGCACCGAGACCTCCTTCGGCGAGCCGCTCGCCGCCGCCCTCGCCTGGCAGAACGCCGGCGCCGAGTGGCTGCACCTGGTCGACCTGGACGCCGCCTTCGGCACCGGCTCCAACTACGAGCTGCTGCGCGACGTCACCGGCCGGCTGGACATCAAGGTCGAGCTGTCCGGCGGCATCCGCGACGACGAGTCGCTCGCCCGCGCGCTCGCCACCGGCTGCACCCGGGTCAACCTCGGCACCGCCGCCCTGGAAGCCCCGGAGTGGGTCGCCAAGGCCATCGCCGAGCACGGCGACAAGATCGCCGTCGGCCTGGACGTCGTCGGCACCACCCTGCGCGGCCGCGGCTGGACCCGCGACGGCGGCCAGCTCTTCGAGGTGCTGGAGCGCCTCGACCAGGAGGGCTGCGCCCGCTACGTCGTCACCGACGTCAACCGGGACGGCACCCTGACCGGCCCCAACCTCCAGCTGCTGCGCGACGTCTGCGCCGCGACCGCCAAGCCCGTGGTCGCCTCCGGCGGCGTCTCCTCGCTCGACGACCTGCGCGCCATCGCCTCGCTCGTCGGTGAGGGTGTCGAGGGAGCCATCGTGGGCAAGGCACTCTACGAGCAGAAGTTCACCCTCGAAGAGGCCCTGGAGGCGGTTTCAGGATGACGGATGGTCGGATCGTACGCGGCGAGGTCGAACACGGCGCGCTCGGGCACGGCGCGGTCGTGCGCGGCCGGGTCGGCGGATTCTCCCCCTGGGAGGACGAGTTCGGCTACTCCCGGGCGGTCGCCGCGGGGGACCACGTGCACGTGGCCGGCTCCACCGCCTGGGTGGACGGCCGGATCGAGCACGAGGGCGACCCGTACCGGCAGACCCTCGCCGCGTTCGGCGTCGGGCTCAAGGCCCTGGCCGCGTACGGTCTGACCATCGACGACGTGGTCCGCACCCGGATGTACATCACCCACGTCCGCGACGCCGAGGAGGTGGGCCGCGCCCACCGTGAACTCTTCGACGCCGCACGCCCGGCGGCCACCATGGTGGTGGTCGAGGGACTCATCGACTCCCGGATGATGGTCGAGATCGAGCTCGACGCCTACCGGTCCGGGCTGGCGAAGACCCTGGAAGCACTGGAAACCCTGGAAGCCCTGGAAGGCGAACAGCCGTGACCCTCGCAGTACGTGTCATCCCCTGCCTGGACGTCGACGCCGGGCGGGTGGTCAAGGGCGTCAACTTCCAGAACCTGCGCGACGCCGGCGACCCGGTCGAGATGGCCAAGCTCTACGACGCCGAAGGCGCCGACGAGCTCACCTTCCTCGACATCACCGCCTCCTCCGGCGACCGGGAGACCACCTACGACGTGGTCCGCCGCACCGCCGAGCAGGTCTTCATCCCGCTGACGGTGGGCGGCGGCATCCGTGCCGTCGAGGACGTCGACAAGCTGCTGCGGGCCGGCGCCGACAAGGTCGGCGTCAACACCGCGGCCATCGCCCGGCCCGAGCTGATCCGCGAGATCGCCAAGCGCTTCGGCCGGCAGGTCCTGGTGCTCTCGGTGGACGCCCGGCGCTGCCCGCCCGGGACGGAGACCGAGTCGGGCTACGAGGTCACCACGCACGGCGGGCGGCAGGGCACCGGCCTGGACGCCGTCGAATGGGCGGGCCGCGCCGCCGAGTTGGGCGCGGGCGAGATCCTGCTCAACTCGATGGACGCCGACGGCACCAAGGACGGCTACGACCTGGAGATGATCCGGGCCGTGCGCAAGGCCGTCTCGGTGCCGGTGATCGCCTCCGGCGGAGCGGGCAGGCTCGCCGACTTCGCGCCGGCCGTCGAGGCGGGCGCGGACGCGGTGCTGGCCGCCAGCGTGTTCCACTTCGGGGACCTGCGGATCGGCGACGTCAAGGGCGCGCTGCGCGAGGCCGGGCACCCGGTGCGCTGACGTTCGGCGCGTGCGTGTGCGTTCCGCGCGTGCGCTGACGTTCGGAGTGTTCGTTTGCGTGTGCGCTGACGTTCGGCGCGCGCGTTCCGTGCGCGTTCCGTGCGTGACGAGGGCCCGCGGTTCCCGGAACCGCGGGCCCTCGCCGCACCCTCAGGACTCCTGGGGCTCGCCCTTGATCAGCGCGAAGGGGGCGCCGTTCGGGTCCGCCAGCCAGGCCAGCCGGCCGACGTTCTCCACGTCCGCGGCCGGCATCAGCACCGAGCCGCCGGCCGCCGTCGCCCTGGCGATCACCGCGTCCACGTCCTCGGCGGCGAAGTACGGCGTCCAGGCGGAGGGCTGCTCCGGGGACATCGTCGGGGCGATGCCGCCGAAGCTGGTGTCCCGCTGGTCGCCCTCGGCGGTGGAGAGCACCCGGTAGGTCATGCCCGGCGACGGCTCGAAGTTCTCCACCCGCCAGCCGAACAGCTGCCGGTAGAAGGCGAAGGCGCCGTCCTGGTCGGAGGTGTGCAGTTCGGCCCAGACCAGGGCGCCCTCCTCCGACACGGCGTCCAGGCCCTTGGTGTTGCCGGACTGCCAGACGGCGAACCGGGCGCCCTGCGGGTCCGAGAACTGCGCCAGTCGGCCCTCCTGCATCACGTCCATCGGCTCGACCAGGACTTTGCCGCCGGCCTGCCGGACGGCATTGGCGGTGGCGTCCGCGTCGGAGCTGCGGAAGTACGTCGTCCAGGTGGACGGGTCACCCTCGTTGAGCGAGCCGATCGCGCCGACGGTCTTCCCGTTCAGCTGGACGAAGCCGTAGCCACCGGTGTCGGGGATCTCCAGGAACGTCCAGCCGAAGACCGTGCTGTAGAACGCGGCCGTGGCGGGGATGTCCGGGCTGCCCAGGTCGATCCAGCAGGGCGAGCCGATGGGGAAGTCGGTGGTGAGCATGGCGGTGTGCCCTTCGACGGATGGGACGGCCGGGTGGCCCGGGGCGGACCCCGGCCACCTGCGAGTCTGCACCCGGGCACTGACATCCGCAGCCGGGGAAGCCGCCGGGGGGACGGCCTGGGAGGTGGCCGGGGACGGCCCGGGACGGCCTGGGACAGCCGGGGAGGCGGCCGGGGCCCGCTGTGAGCCGCGTCACTTCCCCGCCCGCCGTGCAGCAGCGGGCGGACGGGGGCCGTCAGGGGGGCGGAAGAGACGGCGGGAGAGAGAGTGAGGCCGCGGGTGAGGCTGCGCAGGGCCAGTCCCGGGATCGACTTCGTCGAGTTCGTGGAACAGCGTGCGGGCGCGCTGTTCCGCACGGCGTACGTGCTCACCGGGGACGCGCACACCGCGGAGGACCTGGTGCAGGAGGCCCTGGAACGGGCCTGCCGACACTGGCGGCGGGTCGCGCGCGCGGAGGTGCCCGAGGCGTACGTGCGCCGGATCCTGGTGAACCTGGCCAACGACCGCTGGCGGCGCCTGCACCGCTCGGGTGAGCGCCCCGCGCCGGAACCCGTCATCGAGCGCCCCGACCCCCGCGACGCCTACCGGTCGGTGGAGCTGCGCGCCGAGCTCGTCGCGGCGCTGCACACCCTGCCGATGGGGATGCGCACCGTGGTCGTCCTGTACTACCTCCACGACCTGGGGGACCGGGAGATCGCGCAGACCCTCGACATCTCCCCCGGCGCCGTGCGCTCGCAACTCGCCCGCGGGCTTGCGAAACTGCGGGCCGCGCTGCCCCGGCAGGACGTCCCGTCCGCGTCGTCGACCTCGCGTGAAGGTGCGTGATGATCCGCTTCCCGCCCCAGGACCCCGCTTCCGCCCCCGCCCCCGACCCCGGCTTCGACAAGGAACTCCTCGCCGCCATGACCGCTTTCGCCGACAACACCCCCACCCCCGTGATCGACGCCGCCGGAATCCGGCGCGCGGTGCGCCGTCGCACCGCCCTCGCCGGGGTCGCGGCGGTGGCGGCGGTGGCCGCCATCGCGACGGGCGCGGCCCTGCTC
This sequence comes from Kitasatospora sp. NPDC057738, assembly GCF_042798815.1. Taxonomy (NCBI): domain Bacteria; kingdom Bacillati; phylum Actinomycetota; class Actinomycetes; order Kitasatosporales; family Streptomycetaceae; genus Kitasatospora; species Kitasatospora sp. NPDC057738. The sequence goes on from NZ_JBHVJT010000028.1 coordinate 38,536, forward strand.
CTGCCCGGATCGCCGGGCGGCGGCGACGGCCCGGCGGGGACCGCGCCGGGCCCGGCCGTCCAGTCAGCGCCACCGGCCCCTGCCCCGCCCGCCTCCCCTGCCGCTCCCTCCGCTCCCTCCGCTCCGGTGTCGGCGTCCGCGCTCGCGCCGTCGGCGACCGAAGGCACCCCTTCCCCCGTCGCCCCGCCCGCGCCCGGCACCGCGACCGTGACCGTCCCCGCGGTCACCGGCCTGTCCCGGGACGCCGCCACCCGGCTGTTGGACGCGGCCGGGCTGCGCTACGAGGTCCACGAACTCACCGACTGGAAGGTGCCCGCCGGGTCGGTCGTCAACTCCGAGCCGCAGGCCGGGCGCACCGCGGCGGCGAACGGCGTCGTCCAGCTGTTCGTCTCCAAGGGCCGCCCCGGAAGCTGACCGCCCACCCCCGGCCGCGCGTGGGCCGGCGGCCACCCGGCCCCCGTTCCGCTGCTACCTCGGGGGCAGGGGAAGGACGTGGCGCAGGGCCTCGACGGCGTCGGAGGCACCGTCGACGGCGAGGGCGGTCAGGGCCCCGCGGCCGTAGGTGAAGAGCACCAGCTCGCCGGGTTCTCCGGTGACGCGGACGGTGGCGGCTCCGGCCGGGCCGACGGTGAGGGAACGGCCGTCCGGGTGGGTGAGTGCCAGGCGGACGGGGGAGCGGCGGCCCGCCTCCAGGCGGGCGATGAGCGGGAGGCGGCGCCAGAGGGCCTCGGCGCGCCCGGGCGGCACGGGCTGAGCGGTCCAGTCCTCGGCCGCCCGTACGACGTCCTCGGCGTGGACGAAGTACTCCACGGTGTTCGCCGCCTCGTCCGCGCCGGGCAGGGCGAACGGGGAGTAGACCGGAGGCCCGGCCCGGAACAGCCGCACCAGTTCCTCGTACGGCCGCTCGGCGTACCCGTCCTGCACCCGCCGCGTCCACCCGGCCAGCGCCCCGACCCGGATGCCGGCCGCCGCGTCGGGCCGGCGCTCCCGGACCACCAGGTGGGCGGCGAGGTCCCGGGTGGTCCACCCGGCGCAGAGCGTGGGCGCGTCCGGCCCGGCGGCGGTGAGGAGTTGGGCGAGCCGGTGGCGTTCGGCGAGGGCGTGGTTCGACATGCCGTCAGCCTAGGGGAGCGTCGCGATGCCGGCGCAGAGCAGGCGGACGCTTCGCGCGAACTTCTCGTCCTGGCTGTGGCGGGGTGTGGACGGGTCCATGAGGAGGGGGAACCGTTCGCGCAGTTCGGAGTAGAGCTCGGCGGTGACGGGTGGGGGTGTCGCGGGCTGGTTCTGCTCCTGGAGGACGAAGCCGGTGACGTGGCTGAGCAGGGTGTCGGCGGCGATGTGGCAGTGATCGGCGGGCAGGCCGGCGTCGAGGAGGGTGCGCAGGAGGCGTTCCATCAGGGAGAGGGCGCCGGTGCTGAGCATGCCGGGGCTCTCGGCGAGGAGTTGGGCGCCGCCGGGGTGCTGCTTGATGCTCAGGCGCAGGGCGGTGGCCTGGGCCTGTGTGCGGTCCTGCCAGGTGGCGGTGGGCGGGAGGGCGGTGAGGGCCCGGGTGCCGGCGTCGTAGGCCCGGCGGCAGACCCGGTCGGCCATCAGGGCGAGGAGTTCGTCCTTGCCGCGTACGTGGTAGTAGAGGCTGCCCGCGTGGGCGTCGAGCCGGTCGGCGACCTGGCGCATGGACAGGTTCTGGTAGCCGACCTCGGCGAAGACGGCCATGCCCGCGTCGACGATGCGGTCCTTGGTGAGCTTCATGACCTCACCGTACAGCGTTTTCCAACACCGTTCGAAAACTGTGCTAGCTTTGCCCCATCAAGTTTTCGAACGGTGTTGGAAAACGCCGGAGCCAGGGGGAGGAGCCGGACATGGGGGCGATCGTCTTCAACGTGACCACGGCCGCACTGATGGTCATGATGGTCAACTGCGGGCTCGGCGTGGTGGGCCGCGACACCCTGCGCGGACGCCCGTTCCCGTGGGCGGCGATCGCCCTGACCGCGGTCGCCGTCGCGGGCGTGCTGCTCCAACTCCTCTGGTCCGGCGCGATGGACGCGCTGGACGCGGACCCCGCCAAGTCCGGCTGGTGGCGCGAGCTCACCTCGGTGTTCATGCAGAACGGCGGCCTGTTCGGCGGCCTGTGGAACCTCGTCACCCTCGCCGCCGTCGCCGCGCTCGCCCAGTGGTACTGGGGCGGTCCGCTCACCCTCGGCTTCTTCCTCGCCGGCATCCTGCTGCCCGGCCGCATCGACACCCTGCTCGGCCTCGGCGGCGGCCCCAGCACCGACCCGCGCAACTTCGCCGGCAGCTCCGGCGCCACCTACTTCCTCGGCGCCACCCTCGCCCTCGCCCTCCTCACCCGCACCCGCCTCCCCAAGGAGATCGCCCTGGCCGCCGGCGTCCCCGCGCTGGGCCTCGCCGTGTGGCTCGCCCAGGAGAACGGCCACGGGCTGGTGTCCGTCTACGGCTTCGCCCTCGCGGCGGCCGTCTGGGCGCTCCGCCGCCTGCCCCGCCCGGCCCCCGGCCGGACGGCCTGACCCGCAGCCCGGCGGCCGCTCGCGGCACGCCGGCAAGCGGGACGGCGACTGCAACCAAAACTGCAACCACGAGACGACGCAGGCCCGGACCGCTAAGCGGTCCGGGCCTGCGTGAAGGCGGAGCATACCGGTGGCCCGGGCATGGTCCACGTGTCGCGGCTGGTGCCCCATGTCGTCGGCGGTGACGGTGACCTCTCGCGGATGCGGATCCTTCCTTCTGTGCTTCACCATTGACAGTTGGGCGGGGGGCTCGAAGCAGGTCGCTGCGCAGGGTGTGATCCAAGATGTAGCGGGGCGGTGAATGAGACCGCAGCTGAGGCTAGACGACTGGCTGCCGCAGCCTTGGCGATCGAGGACCCTACTTCGGAAAACTGCCAGTTGAGCCACCAGTGCAGGCGTTCTTCTTCTCGACCTGACCAGCGTGGCTTCGCAGGCGGAGCTGTGCTCCCGGTCGGAGCAGGTCAGGCGAGCCGACGACATGGGGCCGACCGCGAGCTAACAGGCTTGCTCCGCCGCCGAGGGCGCTCACCGAGGCTTGGTGCTGATTTCTCGAACGTGAGCCCATGCCGCCGTTGCCGATGCCGCAGCTTCGCCAGCAGCGTCGTGCGCCCGCCTTGAGACGGTAGCGCCGAGAGAAAACCATGCAAAAAGTACGGCGAGGGCCGATGTGAGCCCCGCCGAGATGTGGGCGAACAATGCCGCCGAGCTGGCGGTCCTCGCGTTCCCAGCCGCAATCCGGCCATGCCTCGGCGCGTTGGCTTTTGCCGAGCCGGAAGCTCTTGCTGCCCACAGCGCGAAGATCTGGGCGAGCCTGGCGAGGGCACATGCTGTGCACAGAATTAGACCGATAATACCGGCCAGTCCGATAAGGAGTCGCTCCAGGATGGAAGGATGGTCGGACCAGCCGCCTACCGGCAGCAGGCCGATAGAATGGCCGATTGCTCCTAATGGCATCGACCCTAGCGCTATTGTGCCAAGCAGGGCATCTCCAGGGTCGTCATCATCCTCGGTTTCGCTTCGCTCTTTCGGGCTCCGACTTTCTTGTTTGTGACGATTGAAGCCATTGCCGCTTGCGGATTCGAAGAAGAAAAGATTCCGCACGCCGCCCTCGACGTTTCCGTTGATGAACGTGCCGGGCCCGTCATTGCGCTGCTCTCTGGGCTGGGAGTCAGGCATTGTGCTTACTGCTCCCAATCCCGGCGGCCGCGCCGGCTTGATCTGAGCTCGTCGGCCGCAGTGAGGAGCTTGGGGGTAAGTGCCGCAAGGTCCCTCGCAGTAGAGGCTAAAAGCTCGACCGAATTGGAGAATGACATTCGCTCAAGAGCCTTCGTCGCGGATGCAAGGAGTTCCACGGAACTCGCGAGGTGGAATCGTCCTGCAGTCACGGCGATCAGGTCGGCGGTAGCCGCATCCTGCGCACTTCGAGCGGCCGCGTCGGCGAGGAGATTCGCTAGATCGGGCGAGGTCTTTGCGATCTGGGCCAGGTGTGCCTTTGTTTCCTTGTCGAGTAGCTCGTAGTTGTGCACGCCGCCGAAGACATTTCCGTTGACGAACGTACCGGATCCCGTATTGTGCTGTCTGCGGGGAACTTTATCTGGAGCGGTAGGCATCAGCAGGCTCCCCAGCCGTAAGAGTTATGAACTCCTCCGATAACAGCCCCGTTGACGAAAGTCCCTGAACCGGTGTTGCGCTGAGTGCCGGAATTCGAGACTGTTCCCGTTACGGTGAGAGCTTCAAGGTCGGGTCGAGCCTCTGGGTGGGCCGTGACATACTCCCCTACACGGTTGGTCCACTCCTGTGAGATCCGCTCCGTGGCACGGGAAAGCTCGGCCGCGAACTCGGTGTTGTGTTCGGTGGCACGAGTCCACTCGGCGAGAACTCGCGCGTCGCTGTCGAAGGCGGCCATGGCTGAGGCCTGTTCGTCAGGGGTGCCTCTGCGGAAGAGCTCCACGATCCGCGCTCGGATGACGAGGGCTCCCTCTGTGATCATCGATGCGGCGATGTTTCCGCCTGCGCCGGTCGCGATAGCGACTAGAGCGGGATCGAGCATTTTCCGGTCTCCCCCGGGTGGCGTGGTCGATGCGATACAGCCAGGAACCTACCCTCGGCGCCGACCCGATGCGTCTCGTATTGACAACAAGGACCTCGATGCAAAGCAAGTCATATTTTCAGCTTGACGTTGCTCGATGACATAGCGGTGCTTGCACATTCGAACCTTTGTCTCCGAATGCTCACGGCACAACTGGCAGGGGTCCGCCGTCCAGCCAACACTTGGTCTCGTGACCGCTCGTTCAGCCCGCATCTCGGCATCCCCCAGACCTTCGGCAGGTCCCGCCGTGCGGCGGTTCACTGAGGGCGACTCTGTGGAGGAGCTCACGCGTTTGCTTCATCGTGCATACGCCGATCACGCCGCGGCTGGTCGAGTCTTCTTCGCGTCGTACCAGTCCGTACAGGACACGGTCGACCGAGTGAGGAACGGGGAGTGCTGGCTCGCCTTCCGGGCCGCTGAGCTGGTGGGATCGGTGACGGTGGCGGCCCCGTACCCGATTCCCGAGGGGTATCCGGCCCCAGCGGGAGCGGGCTCGTTCTGGCAGTTTGCGGTGGATCCCACGTATCAGGGGACGGGCCTCGGACAGCGGCTGTTGACCTTGGCGGAGGATCGCATCGTTGCGCTCGGTTCCACGGCGGCTGTTATCGATACGTCGGCGGAGGCCGTCGAGTTGGTCGGCTGGTACCGCAGGCGGGGGTACGTGTCGGTCGGGACGTGGCGGTGGGATGTGACCAACTACGAGAGTGTGGTCTTGCTGAAGGACCTGATGGTCTGAATCGGAGGTGGCACGGGCTGGCGGGACCTCCCGGGGATGGGAAGCCTCCAGCCCGTGCCAGGGTGGCCTGGCTCTACTGCCCGAGAACTTGGGTTGCGTCCTGGGCGGCCAGGGCGAGCGCCTGGTCGAGTGCCCCGGGGCGGCGTCCGCCGGCGCTGGCGACGGTGCCCTCGCCACCGGCTCCGCCACCGACCAGGCGGGCCGACGGGACGAGGATCTGGCTGGCCTGGGTGCCGGTGCTGTGGAGGCTGTGGGTGATGGCGGCGACGAGGAGGGCCTTGCCGTCGTGCTCGGCGCCCAGGACGACGATGGCACGGTTGGCGTCCAGGATGTCGGCGGTGTAGGTGGCCAGGGTGCGGACTTCGTCGGGGCTGAGGTCGGCGACCTTCTCGGTGACGATCCGGCCGCCAGGGACGGTACGGGCGGAGGCGGCGAGCTGCTGGGCGCGGGTGCGGAGCTCGGTGTCGCGGAGGCGGGCGAGTTCCTGCTGGGCGGTGGTGAGGGCGTGGAGGCGCTTGCGGAGGGTGTCGGGGGCGTTCTGGGGGCGGGTGCCGAGGAGGGTGGAGATTTCTTCGAGGAGGCGGCGTTCGGTGTCGTGGTAGGTGAGGGCGTCGCGGCCGGTGAGGGCTTCGATGCGGCGCAGGTTGGAGCCGATGGAGGCTTCGCCGAGGATGCGGACGGGGCCGGCGTTCGAGCCGTGGGGGACGTGGGTGCCGCCGCAGAGTTCGCGGGAGAAGTCGCCGATGTCGACGATGCGGACCTGGTCGCCGTACTTCTCGCCGAACAGGGCAGTGGCTCCGGCAGCCTCGGCCTCTGAGCGGGTGGCGTGCCAGATGCGGACTTCGGGGCCGTCGAGGAGGTGGTCGTTGACGAGGGCCTGGATGGCGGCGAGCTGGGTGGGGTCGAGGGCGGAGAAGTGGGCGAAGTCGAAGCGCAGGCGGCCGGCGTCGACAAGGGAGCCGTGCTGGCGGGCGTGGTCGCCGAGGGTGCGGCGGAGCATGGCGTGCAGGACGTGGGTGGCGGTGTGGGAGCGGGCGACGGCGTCGCGGCGCGGGCCGTCGACCAGGGCTTCGGCCTGCTCGCCGGCCCGGATCTCACCCTCGGAGACGCGAACGGTGTGCACGTGGAAGCCCTCCAGGCCGAGCCTGGTGTCCAGGACCTCCAGGAGCGCACCGCCGGTGGTGCGGATGGTGCCGCTGTCGCCGACCTGGCCGCCGGACTCGGCGTAGAACGGGCTGCGGTCCAGGACCAGTTCGAGCGTGCTGCCCTGGTCGGCGCCGGGCACGACGGTGCCGTCGGAGATGATGCCGAGGACGGTGGTTTCGGTGTCGAGGCGGTCGTAGCCGACGAAGTCGGTGCGGCCGTGGCGGGCGGACAGTTCGCGGTAGGCGTCCTGGCGGCGCAGGGCCTCGGCGGTCTTGGCCTTGCCTCCGGCCTTGGCGCGCTTCTGCTGTTCGGCGAGCAGGGCGGTGAAGCGGTCCTCGTCGACGGTCAGGCCGGCATCGCGGGCGGCCTCGATCGTCAGCTCGACGGGGAAGCCGTAGGTGTCGTGCAGTTCGAAGGCGGTCTCACCGGTGAGGGCAGTGGAACGGCCCTCACGGCTGCGCGTGATGGCGGCGTTGAGCAGCCGGGTGCCCTGGGTGAGGGTGCGGGTGAAGGACTCCTCCTCGGCGATGACGACCTGCTCGATGAGGCTGGCCTGGCCGGTGAGTTCGGGCCAGACGTCGCCGAGGTTGGCGATGACGCTGGCGGTGGCCGGGGCGAGGACGGGCTGGTCGATGCCGAGCATGCGGGCGTGCCGGATCGCCCGGCGCATCAGACGGCGCAGGACGTAGCCGCGGCCGTCCTTGGCGGGCAGCACGCCGTCCGCGATGAGGTAGGCGATGGAACGGGCGTGCTCGGAGACGACCTGGAACGAGACTTTCTCCTCACCACCGGAACCGCTGCCCGGGTAGTCACGGCCGGCGAGTTCCTGGACGGTGGTCAGGGTGGGCAGGAGGAGGTCGGTGCTGCAGACGTTCTCGACGTCCTGGAGGATCGCGGCGAGGCGGTCGAGGCCGAGGCCGGTGTCGATGCTCTGCTGGGCGAGGTCGCCGAGAATCGGGAAGGTGCCGTTGTCGTCGTCCTCGCCGCGCATGGACTGCATGAAGACGAGGTTCCAGATCTCGACGTACCGTTCGCCGTCGACGGCCGGGCCGCCCTCGCGCCCGAAGGCCGGGCCCCGGTCGTAGTTGACCTCGGAGCAGGGGCCGCAGGGGCCGGGGACGCCCATGTCCCAGAAGTTGTCCGCGCCGAGGCGCTGGATGCGCTCGGCGGGGACGCCGATCTTGCGCCAGAGCTGTTCGGCCTCGTCGTCGCTCTGGTGGACGGTGATCCAGAGGCGGTCCTTCTCCAGGTTGTAGCCCTGGGTGAGGAGTTCCCAGGCGTAAGCGATGGCGTCGGCCTTGAAGTAGTCGCCGAAGGAGAAGTTGCCCATCATCTCGAAGAACGTGGCGTGCCGGTTGGTGCGGCCGACGTTGTCGATGTCGGAGGTGCGGGCGCACTTCTGGATGGTGGTGGCGCGGGGGTACTCCGGGGTGACCTCGCCCAGGAAGTAGGGCTTGAACTGGTTCATGCCGGCGTTGGCCAGCAGCAGGGTCGGGTCGGAGGGGATGAGCGGGCTGGACGGGACGTGGCGGTGGCCGCGTGAGGTGAAGAAGTCCAGGAAGGTGGAGCGGATCTGCGTCGAGCGCATGGCGGTAGGGCCCTCACGGAAGAGTCGCGGAGAGGTGGGGGGGTGATCACACGCCGAGCCGGGCCGAGAACGAGGACTGAGTGGTTCTCAGTTCTCCAGCTCGGCGCAGATAGCTCGCGCCCCCACGGTGTAGACCATGACTCCGGTATCCGTCGCTCTGAGGTGGCGCAGCCGACAACGGACGCAACGGTGCGCTGCGACTGCGCCACCAACAGTAGCGGCTCCGGGGTCAAGATCGCTTGGAGTTGTCCTCCTGACGGCCGATGCCGACCTGCAGGGGGAGGACGAAGGCGGCGTGGTCGGCGCGGGGCATCACGAGGTGGGCTCCGGCCCGGGCGAGGGCTTCGGGGCCGGCGAAGCCCCAGCCGGCGCCGACGGCGGTGACACCCGCGGCGTGGGCGGCGTGGATGTCGGTCTCGGTGTCGCCGACGAAGATGCCCGCCCTCGGAGGAACGTCGAGCCGGTCGAGGGCGAGCAGGACGCCGTCGGGGGCGGGTTTGGGCTGGGCGTCCTCGTAGCAGACGACCGTGTCCAGCTGGTCGAGGATGTCCGGCGGCAGCAGCCAGTTGACCCTTTCGCGGCTTCGCAGGGTGACGACACCGGTGCCGACTCCGGCCTCGCGGAGCGCCGCAAGGGTCTCGGCGACGTAGGGGAACACCTCGGCGGTCAGGGTGGCCGTGGCGCTCGCCGCGGCCCAGCCATCCTCGTTGATCGATCCGTCCAGTCCGAGGTCGGACAGGACGTACTCGCGCGGGGTGGTCGCGGCGCCGGCCGGGAGATCGGCGACGGTCACCCGCTTGCCGAGGGCGGCGGTCGCATAGCCTGCCAGGGTGGCGAGTTGGGCGTCCCGGCTGTCGACGAGGACGCCGTCGAGGTCGAAGAGCACGGCTCGCTTCACGCGGCACCGCCCGCCCGGGGTGACGGCAGGTCGGCTTCGGTGAACAGCGAGTTCAGGGTGACGCGGTGCTCGGCCAGCAATGTCCGGCCGCCGAGCGGGCGCTCCAGGACACAGAGCGCGTGGGTGACCGGTCCGCCCACCATCCGCAGGATGCGTGCCATGTGGAGCAGTTGGCCGCCGGAGCGGACCACGTCGTCGACCAGGACGATGCGGCGGCCGTCGATGGGAAGGCCTTCGACCTGGTGGCGCGAGCCGTAGCTCTTGGGCTTGCGGCGCACGAAGACGGCGGGCAGGCCGGTGGCGGCGGACAGCGCCACGACGAGGGGGACACCGCCGAGTTCGATGCCCGCGAGCACCTGGGCGCCGTCGGGGACGAGGTCAGCCATGGCGGTGGCGGTGTCGCGCAGGAGCGCGGGGTCGGAGGCGAGCCGGTACTCGTCGAAGTACGCGTCGAGCCGTCCGCCGTCGGCGAGCTTGAACGGAGCGTTGACGCACGCGGTTTCGGCGAGCCGGGCGGCGAGGCCGGCCGGTGGGGTGCGGGTGGTCATGCTCCTCCGATCGGGGTGGTGCCGAGCGAGGCGAGGTGGGCGCGGAAGGCGTCGGCGGACTCGACGGTGGTGAGGAAGCCGAGCGGCCGGGTCGGGGTCTCGTACAGCCACCGCTCCTCGCGCAGGAAGGCGAGCAGGCGAAGGGCCGACGCGCCCGCGAGGCAGACCGGCACGGGCCGGATGGTGGTCGCGTAGTAGAGGGCGGCGGTCAGCTCGTGGAGGGTGCCGACTCCGCCGCCCATGGCGACGACCAGGTCGGCGTTCTCCAGGTAGTGGTTGAGGCGGGCGCCGGGGTCGGGCAGGTGGACGGACAGGGTGGTGTGGGGGTTGAACACGCCCCACTCGTCGTGCTTGCCGGTCAGGGTGACGGCGGTGACCGTGGCTCCCTGGCCTCCGGCTCCGCGGGCGGCGGCCTCCATGAGCCCGTTGTAGCCGCCGTGCAGGAGCTGGTAGCCGGCCTGGGCGAGGGACCGGCCGATCTCCTCGGCCAGCGTCTCCTCCTGGGCGGAGGCGGGGACGACGCCGCCGAAGAAGACGGCGGTCAGGCCCTCGCGGGCCCGGCTGGCGGCCGGGCCCGCGAGGTGGAGTGCGTTCACACCAGCTCCTGGTAGGTGCGGTAGGCGGCGACGGCGTCGTGCAGGCCGTCGAGCGCCTGCGGGCAGGCCCGCTCGGCCAGGGCGAGCACCCGCTCGATCGCCTCGGTGACGTCGGCCGCCTCCGGGATGGCCGGGCCGCTGATCGCGGCGTCCAGGTCGCCCAGGCAGGCGCGGCCGATCGGGGTGACGGCGATCTCCTCGCGCAGCTGGTACCAGCCCCAGAACCGCGAGGCGGGGGCCAGGGCGGTCTTGATCAGGTCCTTCGTGGCCGTGTGCAGCCGGTGCCACTCGGAGTACGCCACGAACCGCTGGCCTCGCTTGATCCGCTTGTGCAGGAGAACGGCCAGCACCAGGTGTTCGATCAGCAGCTCGGCGCAGGAGGGCGGCCGGGCGAGGAAGGCGGCGGCGAAGCTCTCGGCCGCCGCGACGTCCGGCGCGGTGACCGGTCCGGGCCGTCGGTCGAGGAGGACGGCAGTGCTGACCGTCTCCTGCAGCCGCGGGATCCGGGAGGCCGGCGCGAGGTAGAGGTCGATCTGGTGGAGCTTGCCCTCGTCCGGGACGAGGAAGACCATCCCGACACCGCCGAGGTCGGCGACGATCGTGTCGCGCCAGCCGGGCAGCAGGGCGCCGGCCTCGACCGGCATCAGGGTGTCCAGGGCCTCGACGAACGACGGGAAGTGGGCGTCGTGGACGCCGGCGACGAAGTCGACGTCGGACAGACGGTCGGCGGTGCCGTGGGCCAGCGACCCTCGGACCATCAGGTGGGTCACCGCCGGGGAGGTGGCCAGGACGTCGGCGAGCTTCGACAGCAGCGGCAGCTGCGCGGGCCGGTTGGCCTGGGTGATCGCCGCCAGTTGCAGGGTGGGCATGCGCTTCTTCCTTCCGGGCGTAGGTGCGGGCTGGGATCAGGCGGGGATCGCGAGGAGGCGGCGCTTGGCGGTCTCCCAGCGCGTCGCGGCCTCCATGTCGCCGAGGGAGGTGTGCAGTTCGGCGATCAGGTCGTAGACCGTGCCTTCCGGCAGGGCGTACGTGTAGAAGAGCCGCAGCAGCATCCGCTCGGCCGCCTCCGTGTAGCCGAGGGTGGCCATGTTGCGGGCGTTCTCCAGCCGCGCGGCCAGGACCGTCTGGTCGGCGACGGGCAGCGGCTCCGCGACCACCGGGCTGAGCGCGGGACGTCGGGCCAGGTGGCGGTAGGCGTCGTCGGCGTACACGTCGGCGATCAGGTGGATCCGGTCCGGGCCGAGCAGGTTGCACACCCCGTGGGCGTAGGTCGGAGTGAGCCGCCAGATCCGCCCGCCCGTCATGTGCACCTTGGTGCCGCCGGTGACCAGGAAGGCGGACCTGTTGGTGTGCAGCGGGATGTGCAGCCGGTGCCGCTCGACCTGGTCGAGCTCGTCGTAGTCGCGGTGCTCCCAGAGGAAGGCGTTGCCCTCCAGCCGGGCGAGCCGCACCCACATGAAGTCCAGGCCGAGGTCGGCCAGGAATGCGGCGGTGGCCGGCATCCGGCCCAGCAGGTCGGTCGGACGGGCGGCGCAGTCGCCGATCGTCACGTCGGCGGCGTCGCCGGAGGCGTTCATCAGCGAGGTGGTCCACCAGCCGCCGGACTGGTAGGCGCCGTACTCCTCCTTCCAGGGGGCCTGGGCGGTCAGGGCTTCGTGGCGCATCCGCTCCAAGGGGGCGGAGTCCACGGCGTCCAGCTGGGCGATCTGCCCGGCCAGAGCGGTCAGGGTGTTGTCCATCGGTTCCCTCCTGTTCCGGCTTTCGGCATGGCGAGCCGGAGGGCACGTGGTGCTGGATGAATCGGATCGGGCGCCGCTGCCGGCACACCTGATCCCACGCTTCGCTGTCGGGAGTGCATGGACAGCGACGTGGTGGTCGGGATGGCGGCGCCGGGTGTGGCACCGACAGGGGGCCGGGTTTGCGGGAGGTGGTCCCGGCAGGCACTGTTCAGTGAACCGATCCAGGGGCACGATGGGTAGGCGATTCGACACGTAGAGTGGTTTACGCGGTTTACTGCTCCAAGTCGGAGGATCGGTCGTGGCCACGTTCAAAGAGCCCAATCACCGCCTCAGGGAGGCTATTTCAGCCGCCGGATGTACCTATGAGTCGTTGGCGGGCGCGGTGCGGCGGGTCGGTGCGGAGAATGGCGAGAGCTTGTTGACCAACAAGTCCGCCGTGGTCCACTGGATCAATGGCGCACAGCCGACCGGGCAAGTAGGTCAGTACATCGCGGAGGCGCTGTCCCGTCGCTCCGGGCGCCGCGTCACCCTCGCCGAACTCGGCTTCGCGAGCCCGGAAGAGTCGTTGGCGGCGAGTCTCGATCCAGTGGAGGCGGCCGCCAACCTCGGTCGCGCCGATGTGGAGCGTCGGACCTTCCTGGCTGCTGCTGCCTTTACCACCACCGGAGTGGCGATGCCGCTGCTCTACGACCCCGAACCGGTTTCGCGTCTGATGCGAGCTCGAACCGGCATGGCGAGGGTGGGCGAGCTGGAAGTCGAAGTCGTCCGACAGATCACGGCAGTGTTCAGCGCGGCGGACGAACGGCTCGGCGGCGGGCATGGACTGACGACCGTGACCGCCTATCTTGCCGACACGGCAGCCCCGATGCTCAATGGCTGTTTTCCTGACGAAGATACGCGGCGTCGGGCCTTCGGGGCGGTCGCTGAACTTGGCTACCTTGCGGGGTGGAAGCACCATGATCTCGGCCAAGAAGGCGCGGCCCAGCGCTACTACCAGGTCGGCTACCAGCTCGCTGTCGAGGCCGATCCTCATGGTCATGCCGGTTGGATGATGCGTGCCCTGGCCCACCAAGCGCTCAGCCTCAAGCTGTCCAACCACTGTGTCGCGCTGATCGAGAACGCGCTCACCCGAAGCATCGGACGGGTGGACAGTAGGACCGAAGCGTTGCTCCACATCACCCATGCACGCGCTTTTGCTGCAATCCGTGATAAGCCTGCGGCAGCCAAGGCGCTCCTCGCAGCGGAGAACTCGCTTACCCGTGGCGGCGATCAGCAGCCGAGCTTCTCGCTCGTCAGTGGACCGGCAGCCGGCACCGTCGCCAGCCATACGGCGCGTACTCTCACTGATCTTGGAGATCACGTGGGAACGGAGCGGCAGCACCGTGCCGCATTGATCCGTTGGGACGCCGAGAAGTACAGGAGAGTCCATGCCCTCACCTATGCCGATCTCGGCGACAGCGTGGAGGCGCAGGCGCGGGCGGACGAGGCGGTGGCGATCTGGGGGCGGGCGCTCGATCTGATGGAAGGTATGACTTCGGATCGGACGAGAAAGGCGATCTCTTCGATTCGCCCACGCTTGGCGGTCTGCCGTAGGCGTGGTGTCCCAGGAGCCGTTGACTTGGAACGCCGCGTACGCGAGGCACTGACATGACAGCCGCACCGCAGGAAGGACCCGACCGACGTGGCTCACTCGACCGTTGATCAGAGCACTCTCGAACCGGCCACGGAGTCGATGACCTTGCTGGTCGCGGCTGTCATCGTCCATGATCTCGAAGCCCAGCGGGTCGTTCTCCTGCGGAGAGGGCCCAAGGCGAAGTTTGCGCAGGGCATGTGGGATCTGCCGGTTGGCAAGAACGAACCCGGCGAGCCGATCACGGAGACCGCGGTGCGTGAGCTCAGGGAGGAGACAGGACTCGTTGTCAGCCCTGAGGATTTGTGCCTGGCCCACGTCATCCACGGGGCCCGGGGCGTCGAGGCGCCCAACGGCTTTCTGACCGTCGTCTTCGCCGCTCATCGGTGGTCCGGCGAACTTGCCAACGGGGAGCCTGACAAGCACTCGGAAGTGGCGTGGGTCGGTGTCGATGCCGTACCGGACGAATTCGTCTCCACCACTAAGGGGGCACTGATCAGCTACCTCGGCGATGGTCCGAGCATTTCCCTCGACTCATGGCAGGGTTGACTGCGGTGTGGGGGGTCTTCCTGCCCAGAGCACCCACCCCACCCCCCCCCCCCCCCCCCCCCCTCTTTTTTCCTCCCGGACGGTCCCCCACCCCCCC